>JAFRCZ010000007.1 GCA_017404125.1 Methanobrevibacter sp. | reverse complement strand
ATAGCTATGGCTCATAATGGGGACATTGTAAATTCAGGTTCCTTAAGAGAGGAATTAATTGAAAAAGGATATGAATTCAAATCTGATACTGATTCTGAAGTTGTATGTTATTTAATCAAGGAAGAGGCTAAAAACGAGAAAGATATTCTAAAGGTTATCGATAACGTTTCTCAAAAGTTAATAGGTTCCTATTCATTGGTCATTTTAATCAATGATGAGCTTTACGTTTTAAGAGATCCTATGGCTATGAAACCTTTGGTTTTAGGTGAAACAGATGACCATTTTGTAGTTGCATCTGAATCTGTAGCATTTGATGTAATGAATGCTCGCTTGATTCGTGATATGGAACCTGGCGAACTCTTATACTTTAAGGATAATGAGGTCAAATCCTATATTTTGCCTTCTGCAAAAGGTTCCAAAAGGGCACATTGTATGTTCGAGTATGTTTACTTTGCTCGTCCAGACAGTGTGATTGATGAGAGAAGCGTTTATAATACAAGACTTAAGATTGGAGAAGCATTATTCAAGCAATATCCTATTGATGCAGACTTGGTATTGCCTGTACCTGACTCATCAATTCCTGCAGCTATTGGCTATGCAAGAGCTTCAGGCATTCCATATGGTGAAGGTTTAATCAAAAACAGGTATGCTGGAAGAACTTTTATTATGCCAACTCAACATGAACGTGAAATTGCAGTAAGACTTAAATTAAACCCATTAAGACATGAATTAGAAGGAAAAAGTGTTGTTGTAATAGATGATAGTATTGTAAGAGGAACTACCTCTGCATCTTTAGTCAGGATTCTTAAGGCAGCAGGTGCTAAAGAGGTCCATATGCTAATTGGATGTCCTCCTGTAATTTCTCCATGTTATTATGGTGTTGCTCTTGCTACCAAGGAAGAATTGATTGCAGCTAATTTGGAAATCGAAGAGATTAGAAAGCAATTAGGTGCTGAAACTTTAGGATACATCAGCATTGAATCTCTCATTGATGCAATCGGCATTGATGGGGATAACTTATGCTTAGGCTGTATCACTGAAGACTATCCTACTGAAATCCCTGATGATGTGGAAGCTGATTCCTATTATGACTACTATCAGAATTTGATTGATGCAACAGAAGAAGATGAGGAATAATCCTCTCTTTTTATTTTTTTAAACTATTTTTTATTTTTATTTTTAATTTATTGTTTTTATCCAGTAAAGATTGTTAAATTTATTTACGAGTTGTTTTTATGGTAGAATTATTGGCTCCGGCAGGAAATTTCATTTCATTGGCAAGTGCACTTAAAAATGGTGCTGATGCCGTTTATATTGGCTTAGAAGAGATGAATATGAGAGTGAATGCAAGCAATTTCTCTCTTGAAGACATTAAAAAGGCAAGTGAAATGACAAAGGAATATGGGGCTAAGCTGTATGTCTGCACCAATACAATAATGAAAGACAAAGATATTGAAATACTTAAAGAACAATTACCCTATATTAAGGAGTATGGTGCAGATGGAATTATCTTGTCAGACATTTCATTGATTGATCTAGCTATTGAAAATGGCCTTGAAGCTCATATGAGCGTACAGGAAAACACCACTAATTTCTATGCATTGAAGGCATTGGAGAAGTTAGGGGTTAAAAGAGCAATTTTATCAAGAGAACTTTCTTTAGAGGAAATTAAGGAAATTACCAGAAAGCTAAAACAAAGCAATTCCTCTATAGAAACTGAAGTATTCATTCATGGTGCAATGTGCATGGCCATATCTGGAAGATGTTTTTTAAGCTATGGTCTTTATGGCAGAAGCGCAAATTGTGGAGATTGCCTCCAGCCATGCAGAAAGGAATGGAAATTGACTTTTGAAGAGGATGAAAATGATGATGTGATCAATTTCTCAGAATGTGAAGATGAATCTTTTATAATTTCCAATTCCTATGATGATTCATACAGAACAAATTTCTTCTCTCCAAAGGATATGGCATTGATAGAGCATATTCCGGAACTTATCGAAGCAGGAATAGATTCATTTAAGATAGAGGGAAGGGCAAGATCTCCCGATTATGTGGCAACAGCTGTAAAGGTCTATAGGGAAGCTATTGACTTATATCAAAAAGACCCTGAAAACTATCAATACAATCCTGAATGGATGGGAGAATTGATGAAAGTGTTCAACAGAGGATATGACACTGGATTCTACTTTAATGTTCCTCATGAAATAAGTGAAAACAATCAATCAAAATTCATTAAAAAAGACATTGGAAAGGTTGTAAATTACTATAATAAGATTAAAGTTGCAGAACTGAAGATATGGGATGATTTGTCACTTGGCGATGAGATTATGATTCAAGGGCCGACTACTGGTTCAATAACCCATATCATTGATTCTATGCAGATTGAAGGAAAAGATATTGAAAAAGCAGAGAAAGGTTCTAATGTGGCAATAGCTATTGATGTGAAATTAAGGGAAAGTGATTTTGTTTATAAATTGATTCCAAGGGAATAGGGATTTTTATAATCGATTACAAGAGAAAAATTAATTAAGTTTATCAAATTACTAATCACTTTAAAGATTATTGGTGTAAAGATGAAAAGACAAAAGAAAATAGCTATTTATGGAAAAGGTGGTATCGGTAAAAGTACCACAGTAGCTAATATTGCAGCAGCTTACAGTGAAGATGATAAGAAGGTCATGGTTATTGGCTGTGATCCTAAATCTGATACTACAAGAACATTATGTGGTAAAAGAATACCTACAATTGTTAATACACTTAAAGACAACAAGAGACCTGAACTTTCTGATTTGGTATTTGAAGGATTCAATCAAATCAAATGTGTTGAAAGTGGAGGTCCAGAGCCGGGTGTAGGCTGTGCAGGACGTGGCGTTATCGTTGCTATGAAACGTTTAGAGAACTTAAATGCTTTTGAAGAAGAGTTTGATGTTATTCTCTATGATGTTTTAGGTGATGTGGTATGTGGAGGATTTTCTGTACCTCTTAGAGAAGACTATGCTGATGAGGTATTCATAGTATCTTCTGGAGAATACATGTCATTATATGCTGCAAACAATATTTCCAAAGGAATCAAAAAGCTAAAGGGGAACCTTGGAGGCATAATCTGCAATTGCAAAGGAATTGAAAATGAAGAGGAAATCGTTAATGCATTTGCAAAGGAAATTGGAACTCAAGTCATTGGAGTGATTGGAAGAAGCAATTTAATTCAAAGAAGCGAATTGGATGCTAAAACAGTGGTGGAGTATGCTCCAGAGTCAAGTGAGGCAGAAGATTATAGAAAATTAGCAAGTGACATCTTCAATAATGATAATTATTCAACTCCAGAACCTATGGAAGATGAAGTGTTTGAGAACTTCTTCAAGTCATTTATTGATTAATTTTCATTATTTTTTATTTTTTTATTTTTAGTCATCAGAAAAGACTTTTTTTATTTTATTTATTTAACTAATTTTTCTTTTTTTATCTCAAATTCTTTTTAAAATAGTTAAAATTATAGTATTCCATATTTAACTCATCATAAGCACTTCTTACAGAATTAACTGCATCTCTTTTTCTTTTGAAATAGATCAAATGGGAATTGCAATTGCAATCTGAACAACCGAATTTTGGAATCCCTTCACCATCTTTTGCTATAATGCTTGCTAAATCACATTCTATTTTCTTATCAGAAATATTCAACAAAACATCTCTGATTTCACTGTTTTCATTATCTAATAAGTAATCTATATGCCAGTGCATTTTCTTATCATCAGATAAGTGCCTCTTTATTCTTGGAACTAATGAATTCATAGCTGAACCTATGTAAACATACCATCCTTTCTTAAAATTATAGTCTTGATGTAGATTACCTATGGAAAGTTTCTCACTTTTTTTCATAGATATGATTAAACAGTAGCAACCTTTCATAATTAGACAACTTTTTAATTTATTTTTAATTTAATTAATCGTTATTTTTATTAAATCGCTTCAATGTTTTTATGCATTTGTGATAATGTGTAAATGTTGTTTTTTTTTTAAGATTTTTTTATAATTTTTTATAATTTTTTGTGTTTTTTGAGATTCTCTAAATTCTTTTGTGCTTCCTGATTATTTTCAAAGATCATTTTTAATTTTTCACATTCTTCCATTTCTTCACAGTCAGCACAAGTTTCAACATTTTTAGCTAAAGCGCATTGTCTGATTTGACAGATGGAATCACAGAATATGGTCTTCACTCCATCAACTCTACAGCCAGTGCAATTAATCATTTCAGGAGTGATTTCTATACCGTTAAGTTCGCTCCAAAGTTTTGAAACTTTTTTCCTTAGTTCATTGTCATCATTTTTTGTTGCAATGTATGCTTCACAGGTTTCACAATTCAATCCACAGTATCCTATTAATTCTTTCATAATATCTATACCCAGTTCTTTAAAATAATTTAGTTTGAATGCTTTTATCAGTATCAATAAAGCTTTTTTGATTCATTTCTCTAATTTCATCGTTTTCATTTATTTCTCCAATTAGAATAGGAGATTGAGGGTCATGAAGCTTTAATTTCTTCATAACCAATTTCTTATTTGAATTAGCATAACAGTATAAGCATCCATGATTGCAGCTATTGTATTCTCCTATATCATTATTCAATAGGCAATAACATTCTCCATTTCTTGCCTTTTGCTTTGGAATATCCAAATTCTTATTAATTGCCTTTTCAAGGACTTCCTTTGTCATGCAGCCGCTAGAATCTATTCCAAATCTTTCCAGTTCAGTTCCTTAAGCGCAGGTCTTGACTTTAATATTGTATTTTTCTCCAATCTTTGCAAATTCTTCTCCAATAATTAATCTTTCTTTTTGATTTACTTCTTTTGCATTTGGAAAATTGCGCTTTGTCTTTTCATATAAATCGATAAAGCTAATGATTGCTTCAGTTGTATAATCAGATAAAGATCCTAATATGTAATCAAAGGATTCAATATGCTTTTCTAAAGAGTATTTTTCGCTAATGAAAATAGGATCGTATCTTAGAGTTACCTTGTCTTTACCTAATTTGGAAGATAAGAATTTAAAGCTTTCTATCACTTTATCAACTGGTGGAACATTAGGTTCTATCTCTTTTCCATAAGGAGTGATTGTTATGTGCCAATATTGATTAAAATCAGATATCTTATCAAGTTTTTCAAACATTGGCCTTGGATTTTTTGTAGTGAAAATTATGCAATCGATTAATTCAGGGTCGAGTCTGTATGAATAGATTTGATTTTTTGCATATGGATTTCTTACATAAACAAAACCCTCATCTATTCTATTATAGAACCATTCGCTAAAGAATCCTGGAATATCTGTTCTTAAACCGGTATTTAGAATCATTTGATTGCTCCTTATTTTTCCTTTCTCAAGCTAAAATCTTAAAATGCAAAATTCTAATAATTAATCAATGCTTATATTCTATTTATTTTTATTTTTTAAAAATGTTTTTATAAAATAATCTTCAAAACTCTTATTATGAATTTTAAAATTAGGGCAAAAGGACATGAAAATGTATTGTCTCTTCACAAATCCACCTTTGAAATAACAAAAGATAAGGATCTCAGTTTGGCAGGGGATTGCATTATAGGTTTGGATATCGACAAATCCATGGAAGATTTTCCTAAAGAATTCAAGGAAAAGCTGGCTAATGATGATACAAAAGTCATTGTAGAATTGAAAACTCCTAATGCATCTGATGAAATAGAAGGCTATGGGCATCATGATTTGACATTATCCCATCCAACAGATATTGTTTGCAGAAAAAGCACATTTGTTTGCTCTAGGACTTTAATGATTAAGTCTAATAAGTCAGCTATTGATTTAAACAGAGATTTGATAAAGGATTTGGTTAATGGGGAATCTATGGAGGTTAATATTATACTAAACTAATTAAATGCTTATTTTTTATCTTATTTGTAGTAAGGTTTAAATAAGATAATAAATATATCATATAGTACTGTACTGTTTATACAGTCATCTCATTGCTATTTTTTATGCAGGGGTGGTCGAGCGGTCAAAGGCGCTAGGTTGAGGGCCTAGTGGGTTAGTCCCTTCGCGGGTTCGATTCCCGTCCCCTGCACTATTTTTAAAAACATTTTAAAAACATTTTTATAAACTATTTCAGTCTTATTTTTGATTATTTTTGATATTTTGATTGCTTATTTTTTAAAATTCCTATTTTTTCATCATATTTATATATTT
>JAFRCZ010000053.1 GCA_017404125.1 Methanobrevibacter sp. | reverse complement strand
GTTATTAAATAAGTATGATCTGTAATAATCTAATCTAGAATAATCTGCATAATCTAAAATTTAATAAAAAAAGTAAATAAGAACAAAATTATTTGTTCTTAATAATATTAATCAAGTCTGTGAGCATAGCAGAAGCAGTTTCCAATGATCCTGCACCTTTGCCCATTACAGTAATGTCATCTGCTAAGTCAGTGGTTACATTTGCCAAGTTCAAGGTACCATCGATTGCAAATGGACTGTTTTTCTTAACAAGTCTTGGAGATACTTTCAATTGCTTTTCAGATACCTCTCCAATCAATTTCACATAGTAACCTTCCTCTTTAGCAAGATTGATTGCCTCTAAAGATACATCAGATATTCCTCTGACTTCAACATCATCAAATGTTGCATCGATTCCTAAAACGGAATTTGCTAAAATAACCACTTTGCATGCTGCATCAATACCTTCTACGTCTTGTGTAGGGTCTGTTTCAGCAATTCCCAATTGCTGAGCTTCTGCCAAGGTATTTTCATAGCTCATTCCTTCAGTGGTCATTCTTGATAAGATATAGTTGGTAGTACCATTTAAAATACCTTTGATTGAGCTGATTCCACAGCTTGCAAGGGTTTCCTGACATAAATTGATGATAGGCATAGCACCTCCAACAGATGCTTCAAACTTGAAGTCAACACCTGCAGCCTCTTTTGCTTCAATCAATTCCTTGTAGAATAATGCTAAATGTCCTTTGTTTGAGGTTACAACATCCTTGCCATCAGCAAATGCCTTTAAAGTCAAGGATTTTGCAGGCTCTGCATCTTTGATATTGGTTGGAGTTGCTTCAATCAATACATCATAATCAACTGCATCCAATACATCAATGCCAGATAAGTCACTGCCGTATTCTGGGTAGTTTCCTAACTTGCCTGTTTCCTCTTTGGTCTTAAGGAGCAATTCCTCATCCAATCCGTCTTGGCAGATTGCAGATGTAGATGAATCAGCAGCTGCAACGACTTTTAAAGCAATTCCATATTTTTCATCAATCATGCCTTTCTTTAAGGATATGGCTTTAGCTACACCTTTTCCTACAGCTCCAAATCCCATTAATATGATTTTACATTCATCCATTTAGATTCCTCCTATACCTCATCAATAACCAAGAAGTCCTTCTCCTGGGCTATTTCCATAATCTTATTGTAAGCTATTTCCCTTTTGCCTAAATCAAGTTCAACGGTAATCAAGGCAGTGGATTTAAGTTCACCATCTAATTTCAATTGTAAATCACTAACTTCAAGGCCATCAACAGCATTGATCTTATCTACGGTATCCCTTAAGTCTCTGTCAATAATGTGGCCGTAGAGAATTGCGCTTAGCTTATCCTTTCTTACAGTGTCATCAACTTCAAGTAGAGGAACTCCCATCTCTTTAAATTTGTCGACGACAGCCTGCAAGTTTTCCCTTTCACCTTCCATTGCAATTTGGATTGCAACTTTACCATCTTCTGCTCTGATTTCTCTTTTATGGGCAATTGTCACTACATTAGCTCCAAGCTCTCCTATTGGATTTAAGATAGAAACCAATTGTCCAGGAACATCTAATATTTCAAGAATTAAATTCATTCTCATAATATAATCCCCATCTAGTATTTACAATAATATTAATTAGATTTATTAAATTTAACCAGTCCATTCCGCTTTTTTCACAACAACATTGCCGTCCTTATCAGTTCTAGCGTTTCTTACGATTTTGCTTGCATCGTTTTGAACGGATTCATCTTCACGGTTTAAGTTAAGGTTATCAGTGATGTAATAGGTTCCTTCCAATTCAGGAACTTTATCCAATGTTTTTGAAAATTCCTCTAAGATCTTTTCTGCATCTTTTTCAATTGCCATTTAAATTCTCCTTGATGATTTATAAATAATTAAACATTTATATAAAATTTATTAATTAAAAACTTGAAATAAAATTTAAGTTTATATTAATTAAATATATGTCATTAATATTAATAAACTTTTTTTAAAAATAAGGATTTTAGTTAGGATGATAAAAAATTATATTTTGACGATTAAAAATTTTTTAAACTGATTAAAATTAAATAAAAAAATAAATTAATATTTTCAATCATTATTCTTTTTTATCTAGAACTAGATGTGCAACCTCATCTGTTAATAGATTTAGGTATTTAGTAAATATGTCTCGTGAAAAGATATAAACAATTAATGTAGCTAATAAAAATGCAAATATAAGAGCAATTAAACCATTATCAAACCAATTCATAGCATTTGTCTCTAAAAATTTTGTTACAAATATATGCAGCAAATATACTGTCATCGAAT
>JAFRCZ010000006.1 GCA_017404125.1 Methanobrevibacter sp. | reverse complement strand
TTTACAATTGGAATAAGGGCAAGAGTTGGAGAGGAATTCTCTGAACATGAAATCCAATTGAATGTTTTGCTTGCTTATTACTGGGATAATAATCTTCCAGTTATTGAAAACTTGATTGATCTTTTTGAATCAGCAGTAAAAAGAACAATCAATGATGCTCTCCCACATGAAAATCTTTCATTGAGATATAATTTAATCACTGATGGAGAAATAGAGAATTCAAGCAGATTTGAAATTCATTTGATTGAAGTAAAGGCAGATGATACCATTTTAAGATTGGATGGTAAAATACTTGCTCTAAAGGGAATTTCATCAAAAGAAGAATATTCCAAAGGGTTTATGGACATTTTAAGAATTAGGGATAATGAGAATACTAGTTTAGAAATGGAAGATGATTTAAGTTCTAGTGAATCAAAGCAAGTTAAATTAGTTGAAAAGAATATTCCAACTGAAAAGAAGATTTCTTTTAAAGAGTTTGCAAAGCAACAAAAAGAGAAAAACAATAATTAATTTTTTAGAAATAGTTGAAGAAGAACTTTTAAACAGTTCTTCTAATAAATGGCAAAATTTTAACTAAAGATTCTTTTGCATCATCCTTGTTTTGATTATTTTCAATGCTTATTCTTCCATCTCTAAATATTTTAGACTCTTTTTTATCAATATTCAATTTGATATAGCCGATATCTTCAATGGTTTCAATATTGTTTATATGCTCCTTTTCTTCACTTTTAAGGATTTTATCAGTTTCTAAAATATTTATTCCAAATGGCAATTTCTTTCTAAGTGTGAAATTAACTTCACCCTTTTCAAGTTCATCATCTTCAACAAGATCTTCTTCACTGGCATTGCTTTCAAGGCTTAAAAGAATCTTATCATATTGGGCTAATTTCAATTCATTAACAATAGAATCTATTTTCTCTTCATCTAAGATAGTATCCAAGTCACTTAATTCAATTGTGGCAACGTTTTTCTCTTCTCTTAGTTTCACTACATCTGAATTAGTTATGTTTTTTATGAATTCTTCACAGTGGTCAATCCTATTGACTTTATCCATTGTAACAATCTCATTGGTTTTGACTCTTGTTGCAAGACATGTTGTTGTCTTGGAATATTCAATATTGTTTTCCTCAAGGAACTGATGAATCTCATAAGTTTCAAGTTCAGCTTCTATGAATGGACTTTCAATCTCAAATGCATATTTCATCAACATCCCTGGCCTGTCATGAGTAAGGTCTGTTATATTGTTTCCATCGATGATTATTTCATAACCTTGTTCAATAGCCCTTTGTTTAATAGCACCATACATTAATTTTCTGCATACTAAACATCTTTGTGGAGTATTTTCAACTACATCATCTACCATCAGGAAATTATTTTCAATAATTTCGTGTTTTATTCCAATTTCAGATGTTCTTCTTTTTGCAAATTCTATAAATCCGCTTGGAAAAATCTGATTGTCATAAGTGATTGCAAGGACATCACATCCTGCTTCTTTAGCAAGGTATGCAAGTAATATGCTGTCTGCTCCACCAGAGAAAGCTAAAGCTACCTTTTCATGGTTTTTTAGTATTTCTTTAACTTTTTCTGTCTTTTGATTAGCGTTCATAGTTGAACTCCTAAAACGAGTATAAAAATTAGCATATTTATAATTTAAGTTTTTATTTTAATTATTCTAGGTTTTTAATATATTCTAAAACATCAATAGCATCCAAATATTTAATGTCTTTCTCTTTCAAGACAAAATCAATAAGTTTGGTTTTCTTTTCATCTTCCATTTCAACTTTTGAAAATATGTTTTGATATGAACGTTTAGGATAATATATTTCCTTTGCAATATTGTGGATGTTGTTCTTTTCCTCTTCAGTGATTATTCCTTCTTTCACTGCGAGGTCCAATTTGTAATCGACATTTACAAGAGCTTCAGATATTGGAACTTGATTGACGGGATCAAAGCTAAGTGCAACATCATCATCTGAAGTTATTGCACCAGATCTGTAAGCTTTGTAGACATATCCAATACCTACCATTCCAAGGTCATCCAGTTCAGATGCTCTGAGAGCTCCCATACTGCTTCCACCAACTACAGTTATTCCCTTATCCAATGCTTTCATGATTTCCTTATGAGCTACTGCAGGAGAGTGGTGGAAAACGCCATCTATTATTCCGATTACATCAGGCTTTTCGGAAATTGCCTTTAAGATGTCTCCCCTTTTTACAGGGGGCCTGTAATCAGCATCAAGTATGGTTTTGGCCTCATCTTCTTGAATAGACAATCCGAGGTAAACTATTATCTTCTTCATCAGACTAACCCTCTTCTTGCTTTCCTATCATATTCTAAAGCCCTACTTCCTAATCTTTCTTCATCCAATGAGTATAATTCCGCTTTTGGAATGATTACTCTTGCAACATTAATTCCGATTTCCTCTCTTGTAAGGTCTGTGTACAATACCTGATTGAAACCGACTTTCTGAACTTCTTCAATGCTTGTTTCAATATCCTTTTTGATTGAATGGGAACTTTTATCTTCAATGTCTGAGAGATTGATTGTTTCCTCTTCTCTTTGGAAGTAATGCTTATTCATCCTTTTCATATGTTCATAGCCTGATTTTCTCATGAAATCTGCTCTGATTGTGTCTTCACGGGTTCCATGGATTTGGGTTGCTCTGCTTTGTGCAACTTCAGTCAATGCTCTGATTACTGCAACTTCAGGGTTTAAATGGGTTCCAACACCTAAAGTCAAAAGTGCTGGGTCTTTTAGCACTGTATCGTCAGCACTTGCAGCTATTGTAGTAATCTTCAAATCAGCTGTTATGTCCATAAGCTTTATATCAATTCCTTGGCTATGGAACTTTTCTAAAAGTTCATTGATGATGTCATTATCAATATTGTCTTGATTGATTTCCTTTTTGTTTCTTTTTGTAAGTTCAAATATGCTCCATGCATCCCTTTCGACAACTTCAAAGATACCATGTAAAACGGATTCCTCTATAATGTTTCCAGATGCCAAACCATTTGTATTTCCTTTAAAAATAGCTATTGGACTAGGGCTGACATCCCTTGTTGGAATATATGGGTGGAAGACAGCATTTGATGGAACATAAATTGTTTCTTCGCTTATTATATCCTCTGCTTCAATCCATTCAAGCCTTGAATTTTCCACATTTTCATTGCCGTAATTCTTAGGCAATAGAAGGTCTTTTGGGTCAAGAACGTTTTTATCATTTTTAATGTTATTGTAAGTATCTACAAAGGTTCTTTCTCCATCGATATCCTGACGTTCTGCAGAGTATCTTTCGAATCCTTCCATCATTGCAGATGCCTTTGCCTGCTCTACTGTAGCACCTTTGCCTGCATAGACGCTTACTCCACCTGACTGTGCAGTTGGGCGAATTGCAGAAAATACTGGAATCTTGACTCTATCCAAGTCTGTAATTTCAGTTAATCTGGTTATTCCAGCAGTTTTAAGCTTATCCTCGTTTATTTCAATTGTTTCTTTTGGATCTCGGATCCTATGAGTTCCTTTAAAGAATTTTATTGGAATGTCTTCAAACATGTTTTTTATCCTTAGCTATTTTTAAATAATTTGTTTAAAAATTGTTTTTAATTTTTTTATAGATTCTTTTGAAATTTTTATAAGTTTTATAATATTTATATTATGTATTTGATTATTTATAATAATTGTTATATTAAATCTCATAAAAAATCTCTAATCATTAGTTTAATTTTTAAATAATAAAAAATATATCAAATTATAGATGAATTTTGATAATTGATTTCGATAATTTGATGAGGCTTTTAAATGCAAATAAAAGAAAGTAATGCTCACAGTTTTCACATCAACAATATTTTAAAAAAATTGGAAGAGAAAGAATTGGATGCTATGCTTGTAGCTAATTTCAACAATATCTATTACTTGTCAGGATACTTGTCAACAAGCTTTGCATTTTTAATCATTAAGGAAAATCCGATCATTTTTGTATCTGGAA
>JAFRCZ010000052.1 GCA_017404125.1 Methanobrevibacter sp. | reverse complement strand
ATGATTAGAAGAAACCCAGCATTAGATAGGCTGCCTGTTTCGAGGGTTACTCGTGGAGGAAAGGGTAAACTACCTGTGAAGCAAGAGAGTTAGTATACGGGCAAAATATCAAATAATAAAATATTTAATAGTTTATAGATTAATTTTTTAAAATTCTAATTTTATTAATCTATTTTATTAAATATCTTATTTCTATTCTAATTCTATTCTTTTTTTAAAATTTTTCAAGAATTTTACCATATACCTTTTTAAGTTCAGGTGGTGAGTTGTTATACATTCTTTTTATAATGAGTTCTGGTGTACTTTTTGCCAAATAATTCATCTTAGGTGTTCTATCCACTATTAAATTGTAATTTTCATCAAGTCCTGTTGCTTCTATACCATCAACACGAATATCTGTGTATTTCATCAACTCATTTGCCATATGGGTTACAATGATTGCAAAGGAATTGCTCTCTTCAATCATCTCAATGAAACTGGATATGATCTTTACAGCTGCTTCCAATTCTGTGATTCCCTCAAGTTCATCAAGGAGAACCAACTTTTCGCTATCGCTTGTAACTATTGGCATGAATACATTCAGGAATGATTCAAATGCCCCAGCATCCAATGATCTCTTTTTGGAGAAGTGATAGATTTCATCTAAAAGTTTTATTTTAGCTGATTTAGCCGGAACAGGAAGTCCCATTTGTCCAAGAATAGCTATTTGGCTAATGGTTTCAAGCAAAGTGGTCTTCCCACCACTGTTTGCTCCAGTCAATAATGCAATGTTTTCCTCTTCATTCAATCTGTAATCCACTCTTTGAATTTCCTCTTCGCTTATTCTCTCTTTTAGGCATAAGTTTAAGTGCAATGCCTGATGAAGATTGTATTCATTTGTGAACTCCGGCCTGTTCAAATCGTAGATATAAGCAAAGCTTCCTAATGCATATTCATAATCAAACTTGATTATTTCATCCACTTCCCTTTCAGCATCCTCTTTAATGGATGCCAATTGTTCAGCGGCGGTGATCTTTTTGTCAAAATAATTGTTCTCTGTGTTTGAAAGGATTTCCATCTTCACCCTTTCAACTTCCATGTCATCAATTTCTATTGGATACTTCTTTATGAATGGGTCAAATGATATGCCACTTTCCGCCTTGATTGATTCCTTTGATTTACTTAAAATTTCGTTAAATATTTCTTCTAGTTTGGTAGGTAAGTCATTGTTTAATAAGTCGAGAATTTCATCTCCTTCAAGGTCTATGTTTTGAATCCTTTCTTTCAATTGTTTATCTATCTTTATCTTTTCTTTATTAACAATTTCGTCCAAATCTACTTCCTTTACCTTATACATTTCAAGCTCATCAAGTATAGGAGCAACGTCATTAAGGACAGTTTCCTCACCTAAAATTCCTTTTATCTTAGCAACTTTCTCAAAGAGATCTCTGTTTTCTCTAAAGTAATCTAAAATGACTTCAGGTACAAGCTGATGGGTTGGAGCATCCTTATTTATCATGATTAAATTAGGCATGTCTCCAAAATCAAGGAATCCTTCTGTGTAAATGTAATAGATTAATTCATATCCCCTTAACTCTTCCTGGAAGAATGGTGAATCTGAAGCGGTAAGTATTGTATAATATTTGTTCAATCCCAAGTCCATTAGATAATCTGCATCCTCATGGCTTTCTACAAGAATCGCTTTGCTTGCATCGTAGTTTGCCTTAGCCATTTTAGGCTCATGGAGATTTTTCATTAGCTTATCCAAATCATATAAAGGCAATTTGCTTACCTTTTCTTTAGCATTCATTACAAAATCCAATCTTTCATTGATGATTTCCTCATCTTTTATAGGGGCAAGGAGCAAAATCCTATTTTTAGAGTATGAGGTATTTGAATAGCTGACTATCTTTTCTATGATCTCTTCATATAATTGGGTAGCCCTTTCACTTTTCAGGAATTTTTGAGCAGGATTTCCGATTAATTGATTCATGATTTCAATAGCCTTCCTTTGGCTGATTCCTTCAATATTTATCAATCTTTCTAAATCAAGGTTTTCAATGACTTGATTTAATTCCTCTTCCCCTCCTAATTCATATAGGATCTTTTGAGATAATTTATCTCCAATTCCCTTTATGTTTTGTAATTGTGCTCCTTCCATAAGATTACCTCATTAATATTATTTCAATCCTTTTTCAAAATTGGCTTTTGTTATGTTTTGACAATATTTATCAATTGTTTTCCTAGATTCTTCAATATTGCTTTCACCATCAATAAGATTTCTATAGGTTTTTCCAATGTCTTTTATGTAATCAAGTGATTTCCATCTTGCATCAATTGAAAAATTGGAAATTCCTATTGATTTCAAATAGTCTATTTCATCAAATAAGCAAAGTTCCTCTGAGTTTAAGATTATTATGTTGTCTTCATTTAAACTGGTTTTGATAGGATAATATTGATCTTTTCTGTTTTTTAAATAGTATTCATTGGAATCGACATAATACTCATTGTTATTGTAATTTCTGTTTTGCTTTCTTTGCTTTTGATTATATTTATTGATAAGTTTTAATTGCTTTTTGGAAATCAATTCCTTTCTTGTAATCATAGATTCTATATTTCCATGAACCAATAGCTCTAGTTCTGGAAGTTCAGTGTTTTTTGAAAGTTCCTTATAATAGTCTTCCATCAAATCCTTGATGTTTTTCTTGTAAATTTCAGGAGATATGGATAAGGTTTCAAAATTATTCAACTCCAATACGCTCTCTATATTATATACGTTCAATGGATAATTTCCATAAAGATTTGCATCGAACTTGTCTTTTAATGAGTCGTTGAGTCCAATTAAACTGGTCATTATGTCAATGTCCAAATTCATCTTTTTAAGGATTCCCATAATCTTTATTATGGATTCCTTTGCTTGCTTATGAGCAATGTCTGGAAGTTTCCAGATTAATTTATAATCCTGATTTTGTGATATTTCAATAGCTTCCTTTAGGAAATTGACACAATAGCTGATGTTCAATTCATGCTCTTGAATATTCTTATTTTCAATTGTTTCATTGCTTATTTCCTCAAAGTCCTTGTTTGGAGGAATTTCTAAATAGATTCTATTGAAAATAGATTCCCTTTTGTTTAGTTCTTTTAATATTTCTAAGCTATTTACGTAGGCAGATAATTTATAATCTTCATCGTTTACTTTTGACTTTAAATCTATTTTCTTTCCAAGAGATTCATTTAGATTTTTAACATTATCTTCAGCTATTTTCAAATCTTCTTCTTTAGGCTTGTAGCTAGCTATTATTTCCTCTTCGAGCTTATTGAAGAAGGTTCTTCTAAGTTCATTGATTTCACTTATTGGGCTGAATAAGCTTTTGTTATTGTTAACTGT
>JAFRCZ010000051.1 GCA_017404125.1 Methanobrevibacter sp. | reverse complement strand
CTAGAGTATTCCAGGATGGTATCTATTTAACTAGTAGAGAATAGTTATAATGGTGATTTGAATGAGTAAAGATTTTAAAAGACAAGAATATGCTCGTTATAAAAAATTAGGAACCAAATGGAGACGTCCTAGAGGAAAAACTAGTAAAATGAGAAGATACGAAGCAGGTAAACCTGCAATGCCATCTATTGGTTATCGTACTCCTAGAGCTACTAGAGGATTACATCCTTCTGGTTACAAAGATGTTCTTGTTAATAACATGAAAGAATTAGAAGCACTCGACTGCGAAACCGAAGCTGCAAGAATCAGTGCTACTATCGGTAAACGTAAAAAAGAATTGATGTTAGAAAAAGCATCAGAATTAGGTATAAAAGTTTTAAATAAATAAATGTAAAGAATGAAAAATGTAAATTTTTCTTATGATAGATGATAAAACTAAGTTTTTTCATTTCCTAAAATTGTTAAGAGATTTAATTAAAGTAAATTTTTAAAATTATAAATTTATAAAGCTTACTTGTAAGAAAAATAGGGGCGTTGTATAAAGTTGGTAAGGGATTATTGAAAACGTCTTTAACCTCATACCACAACATATATGACAATGATTCTAATCAATTAATTGATTTGGGGATTTAATATAATAAATTCTCGAATAAAGGTTAAATAATTAATTGTGTGTAATTTAATGAGTAAATTTATGGAAAATTTATTTTTTAAATATATTGGCCAAAAGTCAAGCAAAAGAATCTTTTTTCTTATTAAAAGCTACAATTAAATTAAAACAATTAAAGTAACAAATGAATTTTAATTTATTTGAATTAAGGGAAACTTGAAGAAATTTTATTCAAGTTTATCAGCTAACTATGGAGGATTATTAATGAATCTTACTACACAAAAAAGATTAGCTGCTAGTATACTTAAAGTTGGAGTTAACCGTGTATGGATAGACCCTGAAGAAATTGAAGAAGTTTCTAGAGCTATCACAAGAGACAGTGTTAAACAACTTATAGATCAAGGTATTATCAAAGCTAGACCAAAAACTGGTATTAGTAGCTACAGATCTAAAAAAATTAAAGAGCAAAAGAAAAAAGGTAAACGTAAAGGAAGAGGTAGTATTAAAGGAGCTAAAAACGCTCGTACTCCTAAAAAACAAGTTTGGATGAAAACTATCCGTGCTTTAAGAACTGATTTAAAAGATATGAGAGACGCTGGTGAAATTGACCGTACTACCTACCGTAAATTATACAAAATGGCAAAAGGTGGAGCTTTCAGAAGTAAATCTTACATGAAAACTTACGCTAGAGACCATGATTTAATCAAATAGGAGGAATGGACTTGGCAAGCGGATCAAATTATAAAGTAGCATTCAGAAGAAGAAGAGAAGGTAAAACTGACTATGCTACTAGAGCAAAATTAGTTGATGTAGATAAATCCAGATTAGTTGTAAGAATTTCCAACGCTAACTGTATTGTTCAAGTGATCAATGTTGGTAAAGACGGTGACGAAACTGTCGTATCAGCTCACAGTAAAGAATTGAACAAATTAGGATGGTTAGCAGGAAACAAAAACACTAGTGCTGTTTATTTAACTGCATACTTATGTGGTAAAAAAGCTGTTGCAGCAGGTGTAGACTATGCTGTTGCTGATATTGGTTTAAAATCTCCTATTAGAGGATCAAAAGTATTTGCTGCTGTTAAAGGTGCTGCAGATGCTGGTTTAAATGTACCGTATGGTGAATCTATTGTCCCTACTGAAGACAGAATCAATGGTGAACATATTGCAGAATATGCAGAAAGCTTAGATGAAGAAGAATTAAACAAAAAATTCTCCCAATACTTAGCTAAAGGTCTTCAACCTACTGATTTGCCTAAACACTTTGAAGAAATTAAAAATAAAATTGACGAGGCTGAATTATGAGCTTTAATATGGATGATTGGGAACCTAAAACCAATTTAGGTAAAGAAGTGAAAGCAGGAAATATCACCGATATTGATGAAATCTTCGAAAAAGGTCTCCCTATAATGGAATTAGAAATTGTTGATGCATTGCTTCCTGATTTAGAAGAAGAAGTAATGGATGTAAATTTAGTTCAAAGAATGCACAAATCTGGTAGAAAAGTAAACTTTAGAGTAATCGTTGCTGTAGGTAACAAAAATGGTTATGTAGGTTTAGGACAAGGTAAAGCTAGAGAAGTAGGTCCTGCTATCAGAAAAGCTGTAGATAACGCTAAATATAACATTATTAAAGTAAGAAGAGGTTGTGGAGACTGGGGTTGTGTTTGTGGAAGACAACACACTGTTCCTTTCAAAGTAACCGGTAAAGCAAGTAGTGTAAACGTAACCTTAAGACCTGCTCCTGCAGGTGTAGGTTTAGCTATTGGTGATGTTGGTAAAACCATTCTCTCCCTTGCTGGTATCAAAGACGTATGGTCTCAAGCAAGCGGACAAACCCAAACTACTGTAAACTTTGCTAATGCTGTATTTGAAGCTTTAAAAGAAGCAAGCAGAATGAAAGCTTCAGAACAAGACCTTAAAAATATGGGAGTAATCCAATAAACGGTGGTATCATGTATTTAGTAATTAGAATTAGAGGTACTACTGGTGTTAAACAAGGCATTGCTAGTACTTTAGAAATGTTAAGACTTAACAGAATTAGTCATGCTGTATTAGTTGATGAAAACCCAAGTTACAAAGGTATGCTCCAAAAAGCAAAAGACTACATCACTTGGGGTGAAGTTGATTTAGAAACTCTCACTGAACTTGTTGAAAAAAGAGGAAGATTAGTTGGTGGAGCTCGTCTCTCTGAAGAATACTTAAGCGAAAACACTGATTACTCTACCTTTGAAGAATTAGCTAATGCATTACTCAATGGAGAACTCAAAGCTCAAGATATTGATATGAAACCTGTATTCCGTTTACATCCTCCAAGAAAAGGATACAAAGGAATTAGACATTCTGTAAACGAAGGAGGATCCTTAGGTTACAGAGGCGAAGATATTAATAATCTTGCAAAAAGAATGGCTTAAGGGTGGATTATTATGATTAGAAAAGGTAAAAAGATTAATAAGATGAGAGGTTCCAGATCTAACGGTGGAGGCTCTGTCAAAAGGAGAAGAGGAGCAGGTAACAAAGGTGGTAAAGGTAAAGCTGGAGCTGGAAAACACCACTGGTCCACTACCGTAATT
>JAFRCZ010000050.1 GCA_017404125.1 Methanobrevibacter sp. | reverse complement strand
TTTATTAAAAACAAATTAAATCATACGATTATTTTTATAATTAAAAAAATAATTTAAACTATATAAAAACATTTATTTTAGTAAAATGAATAAAATCTAATTTTTAAAGTGGGCATAATATGGAAAATCGTACAGGTCTTTTTTCAAATGGAGTTATATGGTTCGGAGTTGCAATCTCTGTTTCTGAAATAGAAGCAGGAATACAAATAGCTTCCATGTCCACACTTAGTTCCTCTTGGATTCCATTGGTACTTGGACATCTTATAGGAGGAATAATACTATTTTTTGTAGGGCTTATCGGCGCACGTGTTAGATTAAATGCAATGGAGACCACCAAATCAACTTTTGGCGATTTTGGATCCAAATTTTTTGCTGCATTGAATGTGTTCCAGCTCATAGCTTGGGTTGCTGTGCTTAACGCCCAGGGTGCTGCAGCATTAATGGGCTTGAATTTACCTATTTCCTTCCCTTTAACATGTGTTATTCTCTCTGCAATCATTGCAATATGGGTTTATGTTGGACTTAGACGCTTATCAAAAGTCACATCTGTTGTGATGATAATACTTACAATATTGCTCCTAATCTTATCTGTAAAGCTATTAGGAATCGATATTTCCAATGTCTTGCCTATTGCAGGCAGTGTAGGAAATTCTAATGCCTTGAGCTTCTGGAATATCTTCGAAATATCAATCGCAATGCCTATTTCATGGCTGCCAGTGATTTCAGACTATACAAAAGATGTTGAAAAGCCAGTGAAAGGTTCATTAGTCTCTGCTATAGCATACACTATTGCAAGCCTTTGGATGTATTTCTTAGGTATGCAAATTGTTGGCATTGGAACAACCAGCATTGCACAATCCATCCTCATTGCAGGACTTGGAGCCCAAGGAGTACTGATTTTAGTGCTTTCAACTGTAACATCTAACTTTGTAGCAGCAAATTCAGCAGGAGAGTCTGCAAAGGCAATCTACAATAGGATTGACCCAAAAATTGCAGGAGTTGTGGTCAGTGCTTTAAGTTGTATGCTTGCAATTTCTGGAATAATGAATCACTACATAGGATTCTTATATCTCATTGCATCAGTTTTCGCTCCTATGGCAGCAGTGCTTCTTGTTTCATTTTACCTTTCAAAAGAAGAGGATGCTAATCCTAAGACTTGGTACTGGAACCTATTCGCATGGTTTGCAGGTTTTATCGCATATCAAGTGACAGTAACCCTTGATTCAATTTTCCTAGGACCAACACTACTTGCAGTTATTGTATCAGCAATCCTTGCATATCTGCCAATACTCAAAAATAGAAATAAAAAAATAGTAAATAGTTAATTTAAATCGAAAGATGATTACTTAGTAAACATCCTTCTTCATGACTTCTCTTAAGACTGCAGTTGCATAGGAACCTTTGTCTATAGAGAATTCACACATTACACCATCTTCAGTTGCCACAGCATTAGCATCCCATACCTGGAATCTCATAGCTCTTCTAAGCCCATGGCTTCCTAAACGAGGCATTTTAGGAACTTCAAAATCAACTTTAGTAAGGCCATAGCTATCTAGAATAGCCTCTTCCATCTTGCCCACTTCGCCGCCTGCAAAAGGAACTTTTGTACCATACAGTGGACAGGTTTGATTTATTTCAAAGGAAGATACCATTTCCTGAAACTCTTCATTGGTTTTGCCCCTTACAATACGTTCCTCTTTGTCTATTACGATATCTCCTTCAATGTATTTGTCCATTCCCATAGCCACTCTTTCACTTACTGCAGCATTAAATAAAAATGATTGATAAGCGTGAACAAACATTCTCTGTAAAGGTTTTGGAAGTGCATGAATTGCATTTTTATATGCTTTATCGGATAATTCAACTTGAGATTTATCAACATCCTCGATATCAATTCCCTCTTTTTCTGCTATTTTTCTAATGGCTCTCTTTTCCTCTTTGATTAAGACTTTAAGCATCATTTTTTCATAACGCATTCCAGGATGCATCAATTCAAGAGCTTCTTCCCAATTGCCATCATCATAAGCTTGGAGAGCTTTTTGTGAATCTTCACATTCTTCAGGAGAAGGATTGCCTATATAACGTCTTACAGCTTCCTTTAAATCATTTTGAATGAGAGCCTCTCCAACCAAATGGGTATTGGTTCTTGGCTTACCAAATCTTTGCCATCCAAAGTAGTTAGGGACTCCTGTCTTTTCAAGGGTCTTTAAAATGGCATCCGCTCTTTTAGCAGCATCTTCAATAGCTAATCTTCTTTCTTCAGCATCCTCTGAGTCCATTCCATCAATGTCTTTGACCAAGATTCTGAATTTATTTCCAACAAGCTGACCCATTCTTAGCTTTTTTCTTCCCCTTACAACTTTTAGGAATTCAGTATTGTGAATGGTGCCTTCCAATGCCTTGACTTGATTGAATTGCTCTTCAGAATCCATATTTGCAATGCAAATCCATTGGCGAGTAATAGCCTTTTTGTCTTTCATTCCTGCAAAACCCATTCTTTTTCTATCTATATGAAGGTCTCTTGCAATATCAAGCAAGACATCAAGGGTGGTTCTTCCTAATTTTTCAATCCAAATGTAAATGTTTGGACCTTCCCCATCTGGAATCACTTCAGGGATTTCCTCTACATAAAAATCTTCCCATCTGTTTCTTATTGTTCCACCGATACCCTCTTCCTTTGTTACATAAGTGTTTGCATTAAGCATAGCTATTCCTCGAATTAAAAATGATAAATATAAATTAATGATTTATTAATTGATTATTAATTCCTTAAAAAAGTTAAAATCAGTTATTAATATAAAAAAATGCCCTGGCCGGGATTTGAACCCGGGGAATGGGATCCGCAGTCCCACGTGTTATCCAAGCTACACCACCAGGGCAGAAAACAAATGAAAAATAGTTTAAAGTTAAAAAAGATTAATTCTCTTAACCTTTTAACTTATTATAATATGTAAATTCAAATATATAAATCTTAGGTAGAAAGAAATTAAAGATTTAATATAATTTAATCGATTTAAACAATATTTGCTCAAAATATATACAATTTATAGGAATAATTTCCATAGTTTCTAATAGCTACATTCACTCTATCCGAACTGATATAATCTCCATTGGAAGATAAAACATCCCCATTCAATTGATTGCTTTCTACAAATGAATAATGATATCTATCATCTAAATAAACCATAAAGAAATCATCTAAAATCTCTTTAACTTCTCTTTTTGATGCAATGGAATTGTTATTTTCTGATAAGATAAAAGTTATTCTCTCTAGAATAGTATAATCTCTGCCATCAGCTTTTGATGACATAATTTCCATAATATTCTGGCTTGTCTTAAAATCATTATTTTCTTCACTTAAGCTCGGAATTTCAATGTCAATCATCATATTAAAAGCTATCAAAACCATAAAAAGCACGAAAATGGAAAGCAAAGCATCTGC
>JAFRCZ010000049.1 GCA_017404125.1 Methanobrevibacter sp. | reverse complement strand
TGTCAATAAAAAAATCAAAATTGATAGTGAAAAACTAAAGCCATTACTCAGATCCAGATTTTTCAAAGATAAAAATGGCAATTATAAAATCAAAAAAATAATTGATGACTACTTTGAATTCATGATAGATATAGGTTTGGACATAGGAATCAGAACAGGGTTAAGGTTGGTTATTGAAGATATTCAAAAGGATATAATGCCTTATGAATTATTAGGGAACTTATCTGAAACTGAAACAATGATGTATATTCAAAAGGAGCATAGCGATTATATCTACAAAAAATACAACACTAAAATTAGTATTTAAATTAATAGGATATTGAATTTATGGAATTCATGGGGGTGTTTATATAAGCAATTTATGAATCAAAAAAGGTGAAAACATGAGCTATTTAATCAATGAAATCTATGAACTTTACGAAAAGCATTTGGAAATAACAGAACCCGTCTTGAAAAATATGGGAGTTGAGGACAATATTCACAATTACCTTATTGATGTAAACATTGACCTTGAGATATTGCTCGAATCCAATGACATAATCAGATACGAATATGATGAACTTCAAGAGAAGATCAAGCAGGCATATGATGAAATATTCAAGGAAGGAATACTGTTTGGAATCATAGTTGGAAAAATCATCAAGCTAAACAACTGTTTGGAAGATAAGGAAAAGTACAATGAATATTTAGGTAGAAATTATGACTACTACACTGAATACGGCTTTAAGATAGATTTCTTCAAAAAGGTAATTCCTCCAATAAAAATCAGGAAATCAACAAGGGAAAGCAGTCCAAGACAATTGAATTACAGAAACAAAAAGTATGAGGAAAAAAGGGAAATCAATGGAATCAATGTAAGTTGTGAGGAAATCAAGGATTCATATTACACAATCAATGAGGAGATAATTGAATATAAAGAAAGAATTGAAAATGAGGGAATAATGAAATTCCTTAAGGATGAAGAGATTGATGAAGAAATAAAAAATCAATACTACAATATAAATGACCTGCTATTTGAAAAGCTCTTCAATATTTTAGAAGTCAATCTAAACAATGCGGAAAGAGCTTGTCAAAATTACTATCGTTTCGATACATTTACAGCTCATGACATGTTTGTATCCGATTTGTTTGCAAATCTTGAAGGCGAATTTGAAGCGAGAGAATTGATTGATTTCTACTTAAAATACGTCTTCTTTAAAGGAATGGATATTGGAATATTGAATGGAAAAATGTTTTTTGTATATGATATCCAAGAGGGATTCTTGAATTACTATAAAATACAGAACATGAACAGTGCAGAAAAAAGCAGATATTTGATTAAAGAATTGTTTGATTAGTTTTGGATTTAATCTAAAATATAATAAAAAAAGAGGAAAAGTTAAAAAAATAAACTTTTCAAAAACAAATTTGATTAAAAATCTGAAATTATTGAATCTTTTGACCGCAATTGGTACAGAAATTATCTCCAGGGTCTATTTTAGCACCACATTTCGGACATGCATTAGCTTTTGAAACATTAGGAGTAGCAGGATTTGCTTTACCATACTCTGCTGTTGGTTTAGCATCCCCAATTACAGGCCCTTTAGTGAAATCCTTATCACTGTTGATTTCAGCGATTAAAGCTTTCATGTTTGCAATCCTTTTTTCATCAGATGGGTGTGTTGAGAAGAATTCAAAATTATTTCCTCCTCTTTGACTCATATTTTCCCAAAATGCAGGAATTTGATTGATGTCATATCCTGCCCAATGGATAATCAACATGCCCAATCTGTCTGCTTCCAATTCTTGGTCTCTTCCGAATGGCTTTACGAATAAAAAGTCAGACCCAATGTTTGCAGCATTGATTGATGCTCTTGTAATGTCTCCTATTGCACCTAAACCAAAGATATCTAAAATGAAACTTCCAAAGTAACCTGCAGTTGCAACAGTATTTTTAGCACTTTCAACACTTGCACGGGTTCTTGAATGGTCAAGCAATGCATGAGCCATTTCGTGACCTAAAATGAAAGCTATTCTCTCTTCGGTATTTGCAATGGAAAGAATACCTGAAAACATCACTATTTTTCCACCAGGCATACAAAATGCATTTACTGTTTTATCAGCCAATAAATGGACATCCCAATCATAATAGTCTTGAATATAGTCCATTCTGCCAATTTTTGTAAGATATGCTTCCACTGCCTTAATCAATCTGACAGCAACTGCCCTAACCAATTGGCCTTCAGGAGCATTGTCAAGAACTTGAGCCTGTTGGACCATACTGTAATATTGCCTGTAGGAATCCTCTAGAAACTTATCATCATTTACTATATCAAAATGACTTTTACCAGTGAATGGATTTAAACTGCTTCTTTGATCTTTTGCCATTTTATCACCAAAATCAATTAATCGCTTTATAATATTATATATTGTTCATCAATAAAAATAATTTACATTTAATTGGAAATTAATTTTTTAAAAAAATTTACATTTTATATCCAGTTCCAACAAACTGGGCAATTTCCCTACCTGTATCATCTGTAATGTCAACATTTATAACAGAGGTTGTCCTTCCATCTTTACGGACTGTAGCCTTTGCTATAAGCTTTTCTCCTTTTGCTCCACTTAAATAGTTTATGCTTACCTGAAGACCTACTGTCAGCTTATGCAGTTGATTGGACATTACTGCAAAGGCAAAATCCCCTAGAGTGAATATTGCTCCACCCATTACAGCACCGAAACCATTTCTGAAATCTTCCTTGATATCTACACTGCAAATACAATAATCCTCTCCAAGCTCATCTAACTGAATCCCCAATTTTGCTGCAAATTTATCAGCGTTGAAAAACTCTCTTGCTTCCTCTATTGATTCAAATGTTGTCAAAAAATCACCTAATAAAATGTAAGATATAATTAATTTATTAATAATATTATTATATTCAAAATCATTTAAAAGATTATTCTACTTAATAAGGTTTAGAACTAATATAAATCTGATTATTCATCAGTTTTAACCTTTCTAATGAATTTTGCAGGAATTCCTGCAACAATGGAACACTCCTCAACATCTTTTGTCACTACTGCTCCTGCAGCAATGATTGCACCATCCCCTATAGTAACTCCCGGCAGAATAGTTGCATTAGACCCTATCCAAACCTTGTTTCCAATTCTTATTGGAGCTGCAATCAGATTAGCCCTATTTTTTGGATTTTCATCATGATTCAATGTAGCCATAACAACATTATGACCAATCAATACATCATCCCCAATATAGATTCCACCTTGATCCTGGAACTTGCATCCTGCATTGATAAATACATTTTTGCCTAGATGAATGTTCTTGCCGAAATCAGTGAAAAATGGAGTGAAAACCCTAAATTCATAATCAAGTTCCTTACCAATTAATTTAGAGAATAGTTCTCTCCTTTCATCAAAATCATGAAAATTATAATTTAATTCACAAGTGATCTTTTGAGCTTCAATACTGTAATAATTGCATGCATCAGCAGCTTCCTCATCCATAACCAATGCATCACCCGCATTGAAGATATCCAATAATTCATTAAGTTCTAACATATATATAAATTGGATTTAATAAAATATAAAAATTTTTAAAAAAGAAAATTAAATTAAAATTTTTAAAAAAGGATAATATATTAAAATTTTTAAAATTTGTAAATAAATCATTTTAATAATTAACTATATATGGGAAATTTTTTATTTTTTTAACAATAATATATTATCAAATAAAATTTTTGTACATTTTTATTGAAAAGTTTAGGTGTGTTAAACAATGATTGAAACAACAATAGAAATACCTCAACATTTAATCTATTTTTACAATTTGATTAAAAATTATGAATCCACTTTTGGAAAAAATAGCAAATCACTAGGTATGAACACTAATGAAATCCTTATCTTATTGGAGATTTATAATAGGGAAGGACTTAATCAAATTGACATCACCAAAAGATATCTTATTACTGAAGCCAATATCAGCCAAACTACAAAAAAGCTAATGGAAAAAGACTTGATTGAAAAGAAGATGGACCCTGAAAACAATTCAAAGAACTTGTTGTACTTAACTGAAAAAGGTCAAAATCTATGTGGAGAATTGCTTGTATTGTTTAGAGATTGGAACAATAAGGTCATAAAAGGAATTCCAATGGAAAACCTAATATTGTTTGGGGAAACCTTGGAAATGATTAATGAAAATTGTCTCAAAAGGGATTAACTTGATTTTACAGCCCATAAAAATAAGAGAAAATAAGTATAAGAAATAAAAATAAGAAAAAATTAGAAAAAAATAAAAAAAACTTAAAAAAAGAAAAGTAAGGAATCTAGACGATTCCTTGAGCGTTCATTGCGTCAACTACTTTTAAGAATCCTGCAATGTTAGCTCCAACTACATAGTTTTTCTCAAATCCGTAATCTTTAGCTGCTGCATCAACATTAGCAAAGATGTTTTCCATAATGGTTTGGAGTCTTGAATCAACTTCATCAAAGGTCCAAGATAATCTTTGAGAGTTTTGAGACATTTCTAATGCGGAAGTAGCTACTCCACCTGCATTGGAAGCTTTACCTGGTGCGAATAAAACACCGTTTTCTTGTAAGTATTCAGTTGCTTCAATAGTGGTAGGCATGTTTGCACCTTCAGCCACTGCAACTACACCATTAGCAACTAAAGTTTTAGCATCTTCTAATTGTAATTCGTTTTGAGTAGCACATGGAAGAGCAATGTCACATTTTACAGTCCATACACCTTTGCCTTCGTGGTACTCAGCAGATGGTCTTGCTTCAGCATATGCAGTTAATCTTTCACGTCTTACTTCTTTAACTTCTTTTAATAATTCTACATCGATTCCTTCCGGATCGTAAATCCAACCGGTGGAATCAGAACAGGTTACAGGTTTACCGCCTAATTGTTGAGCTTTTTGAATTGCATAAATAGCTACGTTACCTGCACCGGATACTGCAATGGTTTTTCCAGCAATATCAATGTCATTTGCTTTTAACATTGCATTTGTGAAGTATAATAAACCATATCCAGTTGCTTCAGTTCTTGCTAAAGATCCTCCAAAGGTTAAACCTTTACCAGTGAGCACCCCTTCGTATAAACCTTGGATTCTTTTGTATTGACCGAATAAGTAACCGATTTCTCTACCACCTACACCGATATCTCCAGCAGGAACATCAGTGTCAGCACCAATGTATTTGCAGAGTTCAGTCATGAAACTTTGACAGAAAGCCATAACTTCTCTGTCAGATTTTCCTTTAGGATCGAAGTTGGATCCACCTTTACCTCCACCAATTGGAAGGCCAGTTAAGGAGTTTTTGAAGATTTGTTCAAATCCTAAGAATTTAATAATACCTACATTTACGGAAGGGTGGAAACGGAGACCTCCTTTGTAAGGTCCAATTGCACTGTTGAATTGTACTCTGTAACCGGTGTTCACTTGTACTTGACCGTTGTCATCTACCCAAGGGACTCTGAATTTGATTTGTCTTTCTGGGTTGACTAATCTTTCTAAAAGTGCATCTTTTCTGTATTGTTCTTCATTTTCTTCGATTACGACTCTTAAAGATTCTAATACTTCTTTTACAGCTTGATGAAACTCAGGTTCATCAGGGTTTTCTTTAACAATTAAGTCAATTACTTCATCAACATAGGACATAATTTTATCTCCATTTGTTTAAATAAAAAAAATAAATTTAAGATATTTTTAAATTTGGAATAATTAATTAAACTAATAATTAATTATTATTGGTTAAAAATAGCTAACAAAATTCAACTATATTTCAACTAACTATACTTAACTACAAAAGACATTTAACTATTTTTAGCTATTTCTAAACAAATATAAGAAAATATTAGTAAATTAATTATTAGTAAAACATTATTTAAAGAATTTAAATAATATCTTTAGACATTATCAGACAAGACCAACTAACCCATGATAGTGGAAAACCTTTTCCGATTTGATGCCTAATAATAAATTGAATAATATTCAATATAAAGGTACCTATTTTTAAAAAATTTTTATTTACAATTCAATATTAAAGGTATACAAATATTTAGCAATTATGAAAAATAAAAAATCAAAGTGCAAAATATATCTAATAAAGCTTTAAAATAATAAATATTAGTTAAAATAATATATAGACAAGTCAATGTTAAAGGTAGACAAAAACAAAAAATTTAATAATTATCAGCAATAATAATAAAAAATATAGGCAAATTATTAAGGAAAAAGGCTATTTTTTCCAATGATTGAAATCATTATAAAAGACAAATTCCATAAAAATATTTTGAAAAATTTTAAATTAGATACAACAATATTTTATGAATATTTGAACAAAATTAATTTATTTTAATATATAAATAGAAAATTTAAAAAAATTTAATAAAAAAATAAGAATTGTTTAAAAAATTTATGAAATAATTTTCATGTGACAAATATAATTGAATTTTTTATTAATCGGCACTAGTCGGAAAACAAAGTGCCAGTCAAAATTGAACAAAATAATAATTATAATAAGTATTTTATAACCAATATCATAAATTAAACAATTAAAACGTGAACACTAACAAATTTAAAATTTTTAAGAAATGAGGGAATTATATGAGAATTTTAATATCAAACTTAAAGGGAAAAGAACTTTTAGACATAGCTATGAAAAACAGGATCGAGAAATTGATATCCGTATATACAAACTATAACGAAACAAGCTTACTTGATCAGTACATGATGAAAGAAAACATTAAAATCAGCACAACAAGCGCTATTGAAGCTTCAAAGCAATTAACATACATAATTAGAAACTCTAAAGAAGAGGGAAATGAAATATTTGTTGCAACTGATGGAAACTTCATAGGATCAATATTAAACTTCGTTGCAAATAAGGAAGGGGTAGACCACATTTACTATTGCTTCAATGAACAAGCAATTCAAATGCCAAAACTAAGCATAAACCTTTCAGAAACAAAAATGAAAATTCTGAAAACCCTTGAAGAGTCAGATCAAACCGCTATCCTGATTGGAAAGAATGTGGGAATCTCAAGAGCTATGGTCTACAAACACATCAATAGCCTAATGGAAGACGGTTTGGTGGGACAAACAAAACAATATGAAAAATATTACCTTACAAATGCAGGAAAGATGGTAATTATTTAAAAATATCACAAGTCACATATTTAAAAAAAAAAAGTCTAATGAAAATTCTAATAAAAAATTCTAATAAAAAAATATCCCCATAGAAAAAAAGAAAATATTAAAATGTGAAATCAAATATGAATTCACATTTTTTTAAAATGTTTTAATTTAATTTTAATTTGATATAACTAATTAATATTCCTCTGAAAACTAATTTTTAATTAATTAAGCTTCAGCAGGTTTTCCTTTTTCAGCCCATCTTACAGTCATTGTAGTGAATGGTTGAGCAATAGCTGACCAAATCAAACTGAGTAACCAATGGGTGAAGATCATTATTAAAATGTCTACAACAGAGTACATACCTACAAACGCCAAACCAATGAAGACAAAGTTATCCACCAATTGACTGAAACCAATAACAGCATAGTTTTTAATAGATGAATAATCAGTGCCTTTGTTTACGATTGTAGTCAATCTTGCATTTACCAAGTTACCGATTAAATAACTGATGTAAGAAGCTATAAGAATTCTTGGGGTTTGAGTAAATACAAAGGATAATGCTGCATCACCAGTAAAGAAATCTGGAGATGGCAAGAATAATATTAATGTAGTCATAAATACGAATAATACATCAGCAGCAATACCTAATACAAGGGTTCTTTGTGCAGTTCTTTCACCATATACATCAGCAATTACGTTAGTTAAAATGTATACTAAAGGATAGATCAATACTCCAGCAGGAGTTTCCATACCTAAGAAATTAATATTGATAATCTTAACAGTAATTAAGTTTGCAATGGTAAAAGCCATACAGAAGAATACTGTGAGTATTACTCTTTTTTCTGTAAAGTCAAAATTTAAATCCATTTAATCAATCCTTAATCTAATAAAGTTAAAATAATAGATTAAAATATTTTAAGTTAATGAAATATTAATTTAAAAAGAAGATTTTTAAAAAATAAGATATTTCATACAACATATTAAATATTTAACTTAATCTAATATAAATATATAGTATTACTTATACAGATTTGCATTAAATCAACAAAATTTTTATGAATGTAAGAAAATTTTATATAATTTATAAACATATTAATTAATAGAAAAAACTATATTAATTAATAGAAAAAACTATATTAATTAGTTATCTTATCTGATTTTAAAATGGGGAATTAAATCATGAGCTCCAAAAACAACCAAGAAGAGTTAAGTCCAATTGAGGAAATCAAAAAGGAATACTTGGAAAAAATAGACTATTTTGGAAACAGAAGAAGCAAATATGCCCTTTATAAGAAGTTTTCTAAAAAATACAATCTCAACAAAAGAATTTTCCTTTACATCATAAATCAAGCTCATGAGGATGTTGGAAGCCCAAAAAGATATGAATTGAGATCAAACAGAACCAGAAAGTAAAAAACGAACTTTAACTAATTTTTAAAAAATTTCAATAATGAAATAAATAATATTTCATATCTTAAATTTCATCTAATTTTTATATCCTCTTAAATTAAAACGAAAGATTTATAAGTTCATATAACATAATATTATACGATGTGTATATAATTACATATCATATTAATAAATTTATAATCTCCAATAAAAATAATTTATTAATCAATATGTTAATATAAGAGGATATTTGGCATTGTCTTTAATTAAAAAAAGTCCTATATAAATTACCTTAAAACTGATATTTTACTCAAGTGAAATATCTTATACAAATTACCTAAATACTATAAAGTACTTATTAATTTTTTAAAAAGATAATAAAAAATATCCTCTTATTTTAAATTTCTTTTTTAAACATTAACAAATTTCAAAAATATTTTTATAATACAATTAAATATTATTTTTTTAATAATTTAAACAAGAAAATAATATTTTCATAAAAAACTAAAAATTATTTAATTATTAGTAATGTTAAAAATAGTTCTAAAATATGAAAATATTTATAAATTAAAAAAATAAAAATAAGTATAGGATTAACATCCATTGGGAAATGAAGACTATTATAAATTTTTTATAATAATTTTCATAAAGAACATAGTAAAACGGAATTTTTATGATTTATATTGTAAAAATAAATTTTAAAAATTTTTTAAAAGATTAGAAGCTAACAAACTAACTACTATGTTCTTTCCAATTTTTTTCTTATTTTACTATTTTTAATATTTTTACACAGTTTATTAGCAATCTAAGATTATTTTTTAAAATTATTAATGGATTAAATATCATCCAAGATTTCTTTTGGAGCTCCAGCAACTTCAACCAAATATTCCGCTTCAACAATATGCAATTTGGAAGGAATTACAATACAATGAAGAGGACCTCCAAAATCAAAATCAATCAAATCCTTGATATAACCTGCTTTTACAAGATTATCCTTTGATCCTACTCTTGCTATTCCAATAGCCAAAGTGTCTTCATTAATTAATCCTTCATGATCAAGATTATCCTTAATGGTCATTAGATTTTCCAATCCTTCATTTACTGTCATATACTTTTCCTTATGAGCTTGAATATCCAATAGAACCAAGGTATGCATATCCATCTTTAAGTTCTCTTCAATAGCTATGTAAGGGGATTTAGGGAAATAGTTATACTCTAAATCTGGGAATGGTATGGTTGTGACCTTACCGAACTTATATGCTTGAAGGCCTGAAATAGCAGGTGCTGAAGATAGAATGCTTGAACCGTGAATGACTTCAAAATCAATGCCTTTTCTTGCACATTCCACTAGAAAATCAGAGTGTGTTGTAGCAATTAAAGGGTCTCCCCCAGTAATCAACGCAACATTCATATCCTTTGCTTCCTTTAAAAAGATTGATTCCTCTTCCACTTGAGTCCTGTCAAGGACAATGATCTCCTTTCCGATAATTGATTCAATCTTCTCAAAATTAGAGCCGAATAATCGTGAAGTGAAAAACTCAGCATAAACCTTATCCACTTTTTTTAATGCTTCCACACCTTTTAAAGATATGTCCTTTTCATCAAATAATCCTAAACCAACCAAATAAAACATAAAATCACTTAAAGTATCTTAATATAATAATTTATATAATATCCTAATATAATCAATCTAATTACAATCAAAATAACGAAATAAAGGTTAAATTTTAAATAAAAAGTAAAAATAGATTAATAAAAAAAAGGGCGCTTAATAACACAGGCCCACCATAAACCTGCTCTTCACGTTAAAAAGCAACCCTTTTTACACCATACATCACCACTTTATTTTAAAAAAAAAGCGTAGCTGTTTTATAAACAGCTAATAATATTTTATACATAACTCATATTTAAAGGTTAGCGAAAATTCGTATAATATGAAACTATTTTAAATCCCTTTTCATGCATTTTCTCCAACAGCCCTATATTCCATCCACTTGCCGCTAAAGTATCTGTAAATATAGAGTCCTGCCCTTACATACCAATCTATAAACATCGCAATCCAAGTTCCGAATACTCCGACTCCCATGAAATCTGCAATGACATAGGATAATCCAATTCTGCAAATAAACATGACTGATAAGCTTATAGCCATTGGCCATTTTGCATCTCCAGCTCCTCTGAAGGTAGTCGGCAATGTAAATGCAATAGGCCAAATCAATATTGCAAAGATTCCATGCCAAAGGACCATTTGATATGTTAAGCCAGTAGCTTCAGGAGATAAACTATATATTTGCAATATGAATGGAAGCAATGCAAATATAAGCAAATTGATTGCTAAATGAGACAAGAAAACAAGGATTAAAATCTTCTTGTTATAGAATTTTGCCTGTTCAAAATCATTATTTCCGACACAGCGGGAAATGACTGCAGTCAGTCCAAGATTTATTGCAAAGCCTGGCAATACTGAAAAGATTCCAATTGCATAGCCTACAGAATTTGCAGCAATAGCCACTGTCCCAAATGTAGAAACCAGACTTAAAATCAAAATTCTTCCCAGTTGAAAAACTCCATTTTCAACTCCATAAGGAATTCCAACATTTAAAACCTTTTTAAGCAATAAGGCGTCGAACTTATGCTTTAAGGTCTTTTTGATATGGAGTTCATATCTTTCCTGAAGGAGATAATAAATCAATACGACCGCTGCAAGGGCCCTTGCCAAAACTGTTGGAATAGCTACCCCTTCAACGCCAAAGCCAAATACGAAAAGCAATATTGCATTTCCAATAATGTTCAATATATCACAGACAAACATTATCTGCATAGGCAAATTAGCCTTGCCCATTGTCCGGAATATTGCTGCTCCAGAGTTATAAAGAGCAATGAATGGAATTGAAATGGCCATATAACTTAAATAAATGCTTGAAGTATTGAAAACGTCAGTCTCTATTTGGCCAAAAAATAAATTAATTAAAGAAGACTTTAAAATCAAAACAATAATAGCCCTTATAATTGCTAAGATAGTTGTAAACCAAACTAATTGATCTGATGCATCACATGCCTTGTCCCTTTCATTATTCCCTAAGTATTGTCCAGCTATTACAGCACCTCCGGTACCTAGAGCCGAAAAGCTGAAGATAAGAAGCTGAACCAGAAAGTCAACTAATGATACGCCTGAAATTGCAACCTCACCTAAGGATGCAACCATCATTGAGTCAGCAAGACCCAAACAGAATTCCAAAGCCTGTTCAACAAATAATGGCAGGAATAAGGCAAACAATGCCTTGTTTGAGAAAAAATATCCCCTTTCATTAACTGTCTTATCGCTTAGAATATCATAGAAATTTCTTACAACATTCATATAAACTCCAAAACCAAATAAAATTTAAAATAAAAGGCTAAAATAAAAAACTAAAATAAAAAACTAAAAATGAAAAGAAGTAAAAGAAATGGAGAGGAGGGAATTACTCATTAGTAAAACCGTAAACCTCTGTTTCAAAGGTTTTAGCCACCTCTGGCATTAAGCTTGCAATGTCAATTTGTTGAGGACATTCCTTCATGCATGCCTCACAAGCAGTGCAGTCAGAAGCTATGCCCACTCCTTCCAAACATGAATAGTTTCTATAAGCATTTCCAACAGCAGTGAATTCACCTACTTTCAAACCTTGAATCTTCTCATTATTATATAAGTCGAATAATTTAGGAATCATAATGTTTGCTGGACAGGAGCTTATGCAATAATTGCATTTAGTGCATGGAATAGCAATATTGCTATTGATTATCTCTGTAACATCTTCAATGATCTTATGCTCCTCATCATTAAGTGGCTTGAAATCATCCATAAAAGCAATGTTCTCTTCCATCTGCTCTAAAGTGCTTGCACCAGACAATACCATAAATACCCCTTCTATTCCTGCAACATAACGGAATGCCCAGGAAACTGGAGATTCATCAGGATCATATTCTTTCATTATTTCCTCTGCATCTTTAGGAAGATTTGCCAAGAACCCTCCTTTTAATGGTTCCATTACAATAATCGGCAGATCATGTTTGTGAGCAACTTCTACACATTTTCTTGCTTCAACACCCTCATTTTCCCAATCCAAATAATTTATTTGCAATTGTACAAACTCCATATATGGATGCTCATTTAGAATATTATCCAGAAACTCTGCATTTGCATGTGTGGAAAGGCCTAGTTTTTTGATTTTTCCTTCATCTTTCATCCTTTTGCAAAAGCCAAATGTATCTACATGTTTCCATCCTGCTTCTGAAAAGCTGCTTACATTATGCACCATATAATAGTCAAAGTAATCAACACCGCAACGTTCCAATTGCTCTTTGAATATTGGCCCCACTTGAGATTCCTCTGTAATAAGGAAAGTTGGCATCTTATCTGCAATATAAAATGAATCACGGGGATAACGTTCTGATACCGCTTTTCTAAAAGCCACTTCACTTGCCCCATCATGATATGCATAAGCGGTATCGAAGTAATTGAATCCATGCTCCATATAAACATCAGCCATCTTTTTAACTTCTTCAAAATCCACACTGGAAAAATCATTTTCATCCAGTTGCGGCAAACGCATCATCCCAAATCCCATATTTTTCATACTTTATCTCCTTAATGCTTTAATAATTATAAGAATTGTAAATTATAATAAAAATTTAATTTTAAAATTACAATAATGCTCATATAATAATATCTAGATTTAATTAAATAAAATTAATGATAATTAACAAAATGTATAATTAATAACGTAAAGAACCATAATAAAAAATCATATAGGATAATATTAAAAATAATAAAAATTAAATATTTAATCAGAAGAGAAAAAGCAATAAGAAAAACCAAAAAATCAAAGTGAAAAAACTATTGATTTAAATTAAATAACGATTGATTAAATTAAAATATGCTCAATAAACAGCAAGATTATTAATCATTAAACCAATTAAATTAAAGATACTATGTTAACCATAAAAATTCCAGTGCAGAATATAGAGGCAACAAGACAAATTGTACTAAAACATAAGATTATTGACTATGACTATAAGATAAAAGTCGAAAATGGTTTTGGACATATACCTGTTAAGAAAGAAACAGGAGATGAATTGCTCTCTAAAGTCATAGAAGAATGCAAAGAAGAAATTACAAAACAAAACAATAATTATACTATTGAAATTATAGATTTAAACCAAGAAGAAGACCTTGAAACTGTAAAAAGATTCCCAAGAAGCATAACCGAACTTCTAAAAGGCAAACTTACTGAAGAGGAAATCGAAGAATTGAAAAAATCATTTGACATTATCGGAGATGTTGTCATTGTAGAGATTCCAGAAAAACTTGAAGTTCATAAAAAGGAAATTGGTGAAGCTACCCTCCAATTTACTAAGCGAAAAACAGTTTACATGAAGAAAAGTGCAGTCCAAGGAGTAACAAGAACAAGAGAACTGGAACTTATCGCAGGAGAAGACAACCCTATAACAATCCATAAGGAACATGGAACCAGATTAAAGTTGGATGTGAAAAACGTTTATTTCTCACCAAGATTGGCTACTGAAAGGAAAAGAGTCCAGGAAGAAACTAATGATGGGGAAGAAATCCTGGATATGTTTGCAGGGATTGGACCATTTCCTATCGTGATAGCTAAAGAAAAGAATGTGAACATTACTGCTGTAGACATCAATGAGCATGCCATCAAGTACTTGAATGAAAATATCAGGCTAAATAAATTAGCACCTAATGCTCACATTACAGCAATTTGCGGAGATACAAATGAAGTTGCTAAAAATGAATTAAAGGATAAAAAATTTGACAGAATTATTATGAACCTTCCAGGATTAGCGCCTGAATTCTTAAGTTTAGCCATATCCCTTTGTAATGATGGGGGAGTTATTCACTATTATGAATTTTCAGATGGATTTTTCCATGGAATGGAAAAGGTTCAAAGGGAAGCGGAAAATCAGAATAAAGATGTGGAAATACTTAGTACCCGAAAAGTCAAATCCTATAAAACAAGAATGTGGCATGTAGCTATTGATTGTAAAGTAACTGAAAAGAAATAGAATAAATTAAATGAATTAACTAATTAAAAATAGACTAATTAAATAAAATAATAAAAAATTAAAAAACATTTTATTTAGGAACTACAGTGAAAAATACTAAATCTTCATCACCATTATTTATTATGGAATGAGAAGAACCTTTAGGGCAAATATGACATGTCCCTGGTTTTAAAATCTCTTCAACATCATCACATATTGCAATTCCCTCACCAGAAACTATGAAATTTATATCATCATTGCTTTCCTGAAGATGCGGACCTATTGAAGAATTAGGCGGAATGATGGTTTGAATAAATCTTCCACAATCATTAATGTCCATTTTTGCAATAATTTCCCCTTCACCGCCATTCATATTAGGAATTGCAATTTCTGAAATTTCATTGAAATTAATTAACATTATTTCACCAGCAATATACAAATTAAAAAAAAGAATTAATTTAGAAAAGATCCTTAAAGTCTTTTTCTAAATTGTTTAAATCTATAACTCCTTTTTCTGTAATTATACCTGTAATCAAGTCTTTAGGAACTATATCAAAAGCAGGATTAATCACTTCAGTTCCTTCAGGACAGATCCTTGCACCACCATAATAGATTACTTCATTTGGATCCCTTTCTTCAATGACTGTATCAAAGATTGAAATCTCCTTATCAAATGTAGAGAATGGAGCTGCTACATAGAATGGAATGTCAAATCTTTTTGCAGCAAGAGCCACCATGAATGAACCTATCTTATTTGCAATACCATCATGAGCCACCCTATCTGCACCGATAACAACCTTATCGATTCTTCCAATAGACATAAGATATCCGCTTGCCACATCAGGAATCAGTTTTACAGGAATTCCTTCTTGTTGCATTTCCCATACACTTAAGCTTGCACCTTGTCCTCTTGGACGGGTTTCATCACAGATTACTTGAATGTCCTTTCCTTGATTGAATGCAGAACGGAAAACACCTAATGCAGTACCATAATCTACGCAAGCAAGTGCACCTGCATTGCAATGGGTAAGCACTGTATCACCATCATCAATAAGTTTTGCTCCATGTTCACCAATAGCTAAATTGGTATTGATGTCTTCACCAGCCATTACCATTGCCTCATTTAGCATATTGTCTGCTTTCATGACCCTATCTACTGCCCACATTAGATTAACTGCAGTTGGCCTTGCATTTTTCATCTCGACAGCCACTTTTTCCATATCTTCCCCCGCTATTTGAGCAAGAGCCATACCAAAAGCAGCAGAGACACCGATTGCAGGAACTCCACGAACCACCATAGTTTTGATGGCATCAATTACCTCATGGTAAGTGCTGCAATAAACATAAGTCAGTTCATCTGGCAATTTGGTTTGATCTATAAGCTTTAATTTATTGTCTTCCCATTCTATAGTTCTCATAATAATCACGAAAGTAATTTGATAAAAATAATGAATTTAAATTAAAAATTAAATAAAATACAATAAAATATTGGTCTTTTTTAAATAAATAGATTATTATAAAAATTTTAAAGATAAAAAAGTTTAAAAAATAAATTAAAATAAATAGGCAAAAATAAAATCAATATAATTTCTAAAAAATAAAAAAAGATTAAAAGGACATAAAAGTCCTTTATAAAATTTAGTCAAATTCTTCAAAGGTAATTACAGCTCTTCCTTCAACTCTTCCGTTTCTTAGGTCATCAAGAGCTTCGAGAACTTTACTGAATGGATATTTTTGAGCTTGAACTGTGATTTTTCCAGCTTTTGCCAAGTCCATAATCTCATAAAGGTCAGTGATTGTTCCACCTTGAGTAAGTCTTACCATAACACCCGGTTTTACAGTGGTCCAGCTTACAGGGAGTGTTCCTCCACCAAGACCTAAAATGGAAATGAGACCTAATCCTTTGGTGATTTGTGCCGCAAGCTCTAATGTGTTGTCTCTGCCTACAAAGTCAAATACTGCATCTACACCTTTGCCATCAGTCAATTCCATGATTTTGTCATATGCATTGTCATCCAATACAACCAATTCATCAGCACCGAAATTAACCATTTTAGCCATTTTATCAGCGGATCTGTTAACTACAATAACACGAGCAGAGGTTGTTAAAGCTAAATATTGACAACAGTAGAATCCAAGTCCACCTACACCAATAACCACTGCAGTACCGTTATTTGGAATGAATGGTTTTGCAGTTTGTACAGCACCATATGGGGATAAACCTGCATCTGCCAATGCTACATATTCGGTAGGGTCAAGGTCACCTACAGGTGCAACTTCCCTTGCATCAGCAATCATATATTCTGCCATTCCTCCATCTTCCTTAAGACCACGTGCACTTGCAACTTCACAGAAGTTGTCACGGCCTGAAAGACAGTATTGACATTTACCGCATGCATGCAATGTGTCTACAATAACGTTTTGGCCAACTTCGACAGTGTCTACTCCAGGACCAAGTTTTGCAACAGTTCCAGCGTTTTCGTGACCAAATGTGAATGGTCCTTCAAATGGAACTGTGATAAAACCTTCATCAATCACTTCAAGGTCAGTTCTGCACATTCCTGCACCGACCATTTTAATTAAGATTTCTCCAAATCCAGGTTCTGGTATAGGTACGTCCTCTAATACAGGAGGTTTACCTAATTCATTGATTCTCCAAGCTTTCATTGTTTCAGCCATCTTATTCACCACTTTTTTATTAAGTAAAATTCTAAAATACAATTTTACAATTAATAATATATTACTATTTGATATTAAATCTTACTATTTTTATTAAAAAATATTCATTTAAATCAAAAAATGGCTAAAAATCATTCGGAAAATATAAAATAAATAATTATTCCATTCATAAACAATTTAAAAATAATAAACATTGTTCATTTAACTTAATAAAGCATGTAAATAAAAATAAAAAAATTTTAAAAAAATAGGAAAAGTGAATAAAAAAATAAAAAAATTACAAAAGATAAAAAGAATAGAAAAAAAGCAAATAGGAAATAAATAATCCTATTTAATAAAAATTTTAATCATTTAAATAATCACTTAGAAGTGAGACTGAGGAGCATTTCCTAAGTGATGGTCTTCGTGTTTCTTTCCAGGAATTCCATAAGCATCTGCCCTACATTGGGTACATGCTCTGAATACTGGAAGATACTCTTCGACCTCACTGCGTGCCTTTTCAATCTCTCCACATCCAGGTCTTGGATAATCAGCCATTTTGTTTAATGGAATTAATGGGAGCACATTCACTAAGTCTGCACCGCATTCTTTCACAGTCTTTGCGATTTCTACAATATGATCATCATTCAAGCCAGGAATGAGAACAATATTGACTTTAACAACTATGCCAAGTTCTGAAACTTTTCTGATTCCTTCCAATTGATTTCTAGATAGGATTTCAGCCGCTTCAAGTCCTTTGTAAGCTTTTCCTTCATAAACAATGAATCCATTAATCTCTTTTAATATTTCAGGATCTACTGCATTAACTGTAACGGTTACAGTATTTACACCAAGCTCTGCAAGTCTTTCTGCATATTTAGGGAGCAAAAGACCATTTGTACTCATACATTTAATTAAGTCTGGCTTTACCTCATTGATTTTTTCAAAGAATTCAAAGGTAGCTTCATTTGCAAGTGAATCTCCAGGACCTGCAACTCCTACAACAGTGATTGCACTCTCCTTAGTTACATTCAATACATGCTCTACTGCTGCATCTGCATCCATGATTGAGCCTGCTACACCAGGCCTATCCTCATCAGTATTAATTGACCTTATGCAAAAATTACATCCAATATTACATTTAGGAGCAATTGGTACGTGTACTCTCCCAACCTTATCATGCAATTTTTCATTATAGCACGGATGCACTTTTGTAATGTGTGCAAATTTTGCACCTTTATGATTTCCCCCACAAGTTAAATCCTTTTTAGTCATAGCAATACCTCAACACAATATTTAATTAAATCCAATAAATTTTAATGATTTTATTAACTTAATTTTTTCTCCAAATTTTATTTTAAAAATTTAAATATAATCCCACTACAATTTACAAATTTTTTCGTTTAATCTTAAACTTATAACTATCGTTATTATTATAATACTATTTAAAGATTTCTATTTATTCCTAACATATACGAACAATTTTTTTAAATAAGCGAACTGTTTTTAAAAAACTGTTAAAAAATGAAGAAAAAATTAAAACAACCTTTAAAAATAAAGAAAAAGATTGATTAAAAATTCTAAAAGATTAAAATTTTTAAATCAATACAGTGAATTTAATCCCAAGTTCTTGGAGTATTCAATTCTACAATATATCCTTCTGCCTTTTCAACCCATTCGTCCTTAATCAATTCGTCAGTAGCTATGACAGAAACAATGTCCCCTCTGGAAATGTCTTTCATAATCTTGAATCCTTCAGGAACTATTCTGAATATTGCATCATAGATTCTTCTTTTAAGGTTCTCATGAGGGTCATCAACTACCAAATCAGAAACATTTTGCTGCCCTGGCAAATGAATAACATATCTTCTTGGCTGATGAACATTTTCCCTACCATTGGTTTCCCAAAGCTTTTTAAGAATGTTTGGAAGGTAATTCTCATTATCAATCAAAACAACAGTAGTGTCATCATCAGCCTCGTAATTGACTTTAGCCACTTCCTTTAAGGTAATATGCTGGGAAGTTTTTCTCATCTTTATAGCAATGATGAAACAAACTTCGTTAGGATTGACATAAGCACGCATATCATCAATTGAAGGAGGCAAGACCAAATCCTGGAAGATTTGTCTGATAATCATATCATAGACTTTTGCCCCTTCCGGATCATTTGATTCAATATACATTTTAATCACTCTAATAATAAGAATAATGGATAAATAATTTAGATAATTAATCTATCAAAATCCATTTATTCATGTCTGTTTCCCATACCAGATACAAGCAATGCTGCACCTACAGCACCAATGTGCTGTGAATATTCTGGCACGATAACATCAATTCCACCTAAGGTTTCACTTACCGCTTCAACAAGTCCTGAAATCAAACTTGTTCCACCTACTTGGATTAAAGGTTCACGAATATCAATTTCCTGCAATTGCTGTTCGTATACCTGTTCAGATACAGAGTGACATGCAGCAGCAGCCACATCTGCTTTGGAGCCTCCAGCAGCAAGGGTAGTTACCAAGTCCTGAATACCGAATACAATACAGTAAGAGTTTAGCATAGCTTTTCTCCAATCTCCTTGCACTGCAAGGGGACCAAGCTCTGTAATGTCTACATCCAACCTACGGGAAGTCATGTCCAAGAATCTTCCGGATGCACCTGCACAAATACCGCCCATAGTGAAGTTGTCAGGAATACCATTGTTAACAGTAATGACCTTGTTATCCATACCACCAATATCCAATACTGTAGCTTCTCCTTTTTGACAATCCGCAAGGTATACTGCACCTTTTGCATTAACGGACAATTCTTCTTGAATGAGTTCAGCACCGAATTCCTGACCCATGGTAAACCTACCGTAACCAGTAGTTCCAATACCGTCCACATCATCCCAATCATAGTCAGTATTTGCAAAAGCTTCCGCAGCCGCTGTTTTTGCAGATTCAATGATATCTTTAGTGGCAGTCCAACCAGTTCCAATGACCTGATTGTTTTCCATAAGAACCGCTTTGGTAGTTGTTGAACCTGAATCCAAACCGAGTGTAAGTCCTTCTTGCTTTTCACGAGCAAGAATACTTCTGCGTGTAACTGTAGTGGCCAATGCTTCCATACGGATAAATAATTCATCGGCTTTTGTTCTCTCAGTAAATGAGTAAGTAACTACAGGAATACGAGTGTTATTCTGGATAAATCGTCTAACTTCATTTCTAACCAATGCCGCTTCGGCACATCTAAAACAGGTTGCAATGAATACTGCATCAGGTTTGGACCTGCCTTCAACAATGGCCATAGCTCTTGCAATCATTAATTTCAAACTTGAACTTTGAGCTGAAAATCCAAATTTCTCATAGGATTCATCTATGTAATCTAAATCAATTTCAGGAAGAACAATTTCTGCACCAAATTTGTTGGCCGCTTTTTCAATTTCCTTTTGAATTCCACTATATTCTGTTCCACATGAAACTAAAGTAATTTTAACCATATTATTATTCCTCCTCAGTAGTTTGCTCAAGTGAATCTACGAATTCGTTAATTTTGTTAACCATAACATATGTTTCATCCTGATTGGTAGGATAATCAAGTTCCAAAACAGGAATTCCCTTATTTCTTAATAAGAATATTGACAATTCATTAGTTCTTGCACAGCCAATACATCCGAAACCATATGGGGCGCCATCGACAACAATTGCAGCTTCTGCTTCATCTATAATGGGTCCGATAATGGACATTCTTCCACGAACACCAGAAGGAACCTCGATAGCCGCATACTTAAGACCTTTAATAGGGTCATCTTCAGTAATATTCATCGGCGGAGAATCAATCTCCGGGTCTTTGATTTTTTGTCTAATTTGTTTTTGAAGAACTAAAGGAGTGTGACCTTTTCTTTCAAGTAAATCTGCTAAGATTAATGAATTTGGAGGATAAACAGCTATTTTAACCATATTTTCACCTATTCTTTATTTTCTAAACATTCATTCATGATTTTTTTAAATTCGTCAACTTCAATCGGTTTTTTTGCTTCAACTTCAACATCTTTAGGATTTTCTAAAGCTTCTGAAACAAACCAAGTATTCTGTATTCCTTTTCCATTTGGTGGAATCCTTCTCGAGGTCCAAATCTATGGCCTCTGCATCTTCTAGGATCTCCTGGAGCGAAACCCCTTTCTTTTGTGAAAATGTGGTTTGGGTCAAGTTTTCTTATCTCTTCAATAGCTTTATAAACATCTTCACTTTTACCACTTATCATGGACCCATAACAAGTATTCTTTATTGTAAGAGGCAAACCAAGCATATGAAATTCGCTAACTATCTCTTGTTCACTTACATGAGCTCCAGGCCCAATAAAAATCATACGAGTAATTACATCCGGGTCCCAATCCTCTTTACCCAAATCAGGACTCATTGTTAGATTCGGTGACATATACTACAACTCCTTCTTTTAATTTTTCAAGATGATCATAATCAGAAACTATGTCTCCAATAATATTTGTCGCTCCAAATGTTTCTGCAGTTGGTCCAAACTCGGCATTATCCTCAAATCTAACACCGATTAAACCTGTACTTTTGGAAGACATGTTAGTGATACCAATTTGACCTCTTATTACCTTATCGACAGGGTTATTTTCGGGAATTAAACCTTTGGCAGATTTTTTATCTCCTTCAAAAATAACTATATGCATACCAGGCACTGAAAAGTGAACTTTAATTTGGCCAACCGGATTTTCCAGAAGTCCAGATAAAAGTTTAAAGTATCTAACAGACCTTGGCGCATTATCAACAAATTTGATTTTACATATATCTTCATTATTGACAGCCTTAGTTATTACCTTACCTTCTTTTAGGATATCGATTGTATGCAATGGATTTTGCTCTACAATGACTGCATCATCATCTATCAATCCATCAATCAAATGTTCAACTCCTGCTTCAGCCAACATTTTTGTAGCTTCGGCCTGAGTTTTATTTAATAACATTAATCTTTGCTGTTCTGACTTGACTGTGATAAATTCATTCTCTTTAGCGATATCAATGATTTCCATACCGTTAACAATATGGCCTACAGTTGTGTGATTTGGGGTTAAAACTCTATTTTCACGATAAATAAACAGTTTTCCAACACCTTTACCAGTATTTCTGATAGTCATTGTTCCACGGACTCTTTTGGTAGTGTCCTCTTTAGGTTTTTCAAGACCTTCCAGTTCATAGAATCCTAAGAATGATTCGCTGTCATAAGAAACTTTAATTCTGCCATCCTTGACTATAGAGAATAAATGTTCAACACAGACCGGTGATTTTTCATCAATTTCAAAAGAGATATGAGTGTATAGCTCATTTCCCTCTTCTAAAACAGTTGTCAAATCAGATAAGGAATAACTGTCAGTAGTGGTACTCCTTTCTATAATCGGTTCAATACCTGTTATCCTATC
>JAFRCZ010000048.1 GCA_017404125.1 Methanobrevibacter sp. | reverse complement strand
ATATATTTAAAACGATGTTTGGTGAGGTAAACTATATTTTAATTATACATAACTTTGTTTAAATTAAATCATATTTTTAATTCAATTATTTAAAATAATAGTATCTACATAAGAGAATATAAATTCTTAATTTTAGTAAAATTTTATAAAAAATTTTTAAAGAATTTTAAAAAAATAGTTGTAAGATTAGAAAAATAGGATAAAAAATTTTTAAAAAAAATAAGAAAAAATAGAAAGTCGATGTTAAAAATCAAAACATCTAAAAATTTAAATTATTTAGGGATTGTTTATTGCATCCTTGACCTTGTCAAAGATTCCCTTTTTGTAGACCTTTATTTCGTCTCCACTAATCTCTCCAAATTTGACCAAGAGCTTTTTCTGTTCTTTGGAAAGTCTTTGCGGAACAACTACGGTAATGTTCACATAAAGATTTCCTTTTCCAGCACGTCTCATGTAAGGCATACCTTGATCTCTTAATCTGAATGTAGTTCCGCTTTGGGTTCCAGGTGGGATTTTAAGCTCAACTTCACCATTGATGGTTGGAATGTCTACAGTATCACCTAAACTTGCTTGGACAAAACTGATTTGCTTTTCATAGTATAGGTTAGCCCCATCCCTTTCAAAGTATTCGTGTCTTTTGATGTAGATTTCTACATAAAGGTCTCCGTTTCCACCGCCAACATCTCCAACGTTACCTTCGCCAGAGACTCTTAAACGGTTTCCGCTTTCAACACCTGCTGGGATTTTGATGTTGAGGGTTTTGCTTTCCTTAACGGTTCCTTTTCCTTTACAGTTATGGCATGGCTCTTTAATGATTTTACCGGTACCATTACATTCGCCACACTGGACAACATTCATCACTTGTCCAAATAGGCTTTGTCTGATTTGTTTTCTTTGACCGGTACCGCCACAGACAGGACAGGTTTCAACTTCGCTTCCAGGTTCCGCTTTGGAACCGTCACAGACTGGGCAGAAAACATCGTGTCTAACTGTAACTTCCTTATCGGCACCATTAGCCGCTTCTTCCAATGTGATTTGGATTTCAGTGTAAATGTCACTGCCTCTTCTTGGACCGGTACTGCGAGAGCGAGACCTTCCAGTTCCAAATCCGAATAAGTCGAAGATATCTTCTATTCCGCCACCTCCAAATCCTTGGAAGATGTCTTCAAAGTTGACGTTTCTAAAGATGTCTTCGTTAGAGAAGCCTTCCATACCTGCATGACCGAATTGATCATACCTTTGCCTTTTCTCTTCATCGGATAAGACAGCATAAGCTTCACTGATTTCTTTGAATTTTTCAGTAGCTTCCTCTTTCTTATCCTCTTCCACAACATCAGGATGGTATTTTCTAGCTAATTTACGGTAAGCCTTCTTAATCTCTTTCTCATCAGCGGTTTTATCCACTCCGAGAACTTCATAATAGTCACGCTTCTCTGCCATTTCGTCACCTATAAACATTATTGATTATTGCCTAGTTAATATTCTCTGTAATCTTTAAATTGATTTAATTTTTAAAAATAGTATTTTAACTATTAATTAAAATTTAATTAAATTATTTTTAAATGTTTGTAATTTTCTTAATGTATTATTTATAATTTAATTAAATTTTAGCTAATAATAATTTACTAAATTAATTATTAGTTAATTTTAATATTTAAACTTAAGTTTTAATAAAAAGAATTCTTTAGACATTTAAGAGTATTAAGTGGCTAAGAAAAATTAAGGAGGAATGTCTAAAAGAATTCAATTTATCGTTTTTCATTTTTTGAGAGGTTATTTTTATCTGTTAATAATATTTTAATAATTATAACTTTAAAAAATTAAAAAGATATAAATAAATTTTTTAGAAAATAGATAAAATCTATTCTCCATTTAATTTATTTAATCTATTTTTTCTCTTCGAATTCTGCATCGATAGTGCCGTCATCGTCATCTTCTGGAGCAGCTCCTGCATTAGGGTCTGCACCTGCTGCACCTTGTGCTGCTTGTTGAGCTGCTGCAGCTTCTTGGTAGATTCTAGCACCAATGTCTTGAACCACTTTGGTAAGTTCATCGGTTTTCTCTTTGATTGCTGCAATGTCGTCGCCGCTGATTAATTCTCTAAGTTCAGCAACTAACCTTTCAATGTTGGATCTTTCATCATCAGAGACTTTGTCTTTGATTTCCTCTTCATTGATGGTTTTTTCTGCAGTGTAAATCATAGAGTCTGCATTGTTTCTTACTTCAATTTCCTCTTGTTTTTTCTTGTCTGCTTCAGCATTCATTTCAGCTTCTTTAACAGCTTTTTCGATTTCTTCATCAGTCAATTTAGTAGAGGAAGTGATGGTAATTGATTGTTCCTTACCGGTTCCTTTGTCTTGTGCAGTTACATTGATAATACCATTTGCATCGATATCGAAGGTAACTTCAATTTGAGGCATTCCTCTAGGTGCAGGAGGTATTCCCACTAATTGGAATCTTCCAAGAGTGGTGTTGTCTGCTGCCATTTTTCTTTCCCCTTGAACTACGTGAATGTCTACAGAAGGTTGGTTGTCAGCTGCAGTAGAGAAGATTTGAGATTTTTTAGCAGGAATGGTAGTGTTTCTTTCAATAAGGGTAGTTGATACTCCACCTAATGTTTCAATACCTAAGGATAATGGTGTAACGTCTAAGAGAACTAAGTCTTTGATTTCTCCAGCGAGTACTCCACCTTGGATAGCTGCACCCATTGCTACACATTCCATTGGGTCAATTCCTCTTTCTACAGGTTTTCCAATGAAGTTTTCTACGAATTTTTGTACGATTGGCATTCTGGTAGGTCCACCAACAAGGATGATTTTATCAATATCATTTTTGGTCATTTTTGCATCGTCTAATGCTTGTTTGATAGGTTGACCACATTTGTTTACGATAGGATCTACTAATTCCTCTAATTTTGCTCTGGTTAAGTTGTTGATGAGGTTGTGAGGTTTGCCATCAGCACCCATACAGATGAATGGCAAGTTTACTTCACTTGTTAAGGTAGTGGATAATTCGATTTTTGCCTTTTCAGCAGCTTCTCTTAATCTTTGAACCGCTTGGTCATCAGTCATTAAGTCGATGCCGGTTTCAGCTTTGAACTCACTTGCTAAGTAGTTCATTAAAGCATTGTCCATGTCGGTACCACCAAGTTGGGTGTCACCGCTGGTGGATTGTACTTCGAATACTCCTCCACCGAATTCCATGATAGTTACGTCTAAGGTACCTCCACCTAAATCGAATACTAAAATGTTTACGTCATCATCGTCATCTTGCTTGTCGATACCATAAGCTAAACTTGCTGCAGTAGGTTCGTTTACGAGTCTTACTACATCAAGACCTGCAATGGTTCCTGCGTCTTTGGTTGCAGTTCTTTGGTTGTCGTCAAAGTAAGCAGGCACGGTAATAACCGCTTTTTCAATAGGTTCTCCTAAGAATGATTCTGCATCTTTTTTGATCTTTTGCAAGATTTTTGCAGAGATCTCTTGTGGAGTGTATTGTTTTCCTTGAATTGTTACTTTGTAATCTGTACCCATTTTTCTTTTGATTGCACTGATAGTGTTTTCTGGGTTAGTTACAGCTTGTCTTCTTGCAGGTTCCCCAACTAATTGTTGACCGTCTTCAGTAAATGCAACATAACTTGGGAATGCTTTACCGTATTGGCTTGCACCTTCTGCACTTGGGATAACGGTAGGTTTACCACCAACAAGTACGGATGCTGCAGAGTTACTGGTTCCTAAGTCAATTCCAATAATTTTTTCTTTTTTAGTATCAGACATAGTTTTCACCTTTACATTTTGTTTTTTAATTTTCAATTTTATTGAATTTTGAGGTTTTAAATTTGATTTTTTAACAATTTTTCATTGT
>JAFRCZ010000047.1 GCA_017404125.1 Methanobrevibacter sp. | reverse complement strand
TTAAGAAATTAATTTATTATAATTGGCCGAACTGACGCAATTTCTCTGGGAAATATGTATCTACTACATATTCAAGACCATATTTGGAGAAAGATTGCTGTTCTGCCTTTTTACCAATCTTAAGCATTTTCTTAATATCAGTTTGCCAGAAATCAGTGTGATACCTAGGGTCTTTTGAAAGCTCTTTCAATCTTAATACATCGATATCCTTCAATGGATCTGTTGGAAGATCGTATTCAATGATATCGGTAGCAGTTACTCCTAAGAACTTAGCATCAGGAGTAGCCAAATCATGATTTACATGAGCTAATTTTGCACTTCCGGAAATAATTACCTGTCCGATGTGGAATCCCCAAGGGTCTCCGTCGTTACAGATATATATTGGAAGACCTAATTCTTCATTTACCCTTTTAATAAATCTTCTTGTAGCACGAGCTGCCTGACCTTTAAGACCTACAATCAAACAGTTAAATCTGTTATGAGCATCCTCTTGAACTAACCTGTGGAACATCCCCATGGTTTCCACTGCAAGCACAAAGTCAGCTCCACAATCCAACAATTCAACTTGGTCAATGGTTGGTGAAATGGTATAACCAGATTTACCTGCTCTAGCTGCATTGATTTCAAATTCACCGTCAAGCAAGGTTATGTCACCATATACAGATGCACCGTCTTCCTCAGGCATTAATCCTAAATCTTCACGGGTTGCACCTAATGCAACTTCCAAATCTTCACCTACAATGTTAGATTCCTGTTGGTTATTGAATTCTATACCCCAACCTTCAGAGATATAGTACATCTCCCTGATGGTAGCGGTTTTATCTCTTAACACCAAATCCTTACAGAAATTAGCAACATAAACCATTTGTCCTAATTTTCTGATTTGCTTTACATTACCAAGAGATCTTCTACCATATCTGTCTCCAAGAATATAATAACGTTTATCAGGGTCATAAACAATATTACCGGTACCTCTAGAAGGAATTCTTAAGGTAGGCACCTTTTCCTTTTCAACATCCTCAATAATCTCTTGACCAAAAGCTTTTAGTTTATTGAAAGTGTATTGTCTTCTTTGCTCTTTGTGAGTATGTTTATGAGTAGTAGTTTCTTCAGCCATCTAATCATTCCTCCAGATCTTCTGAGTCAAACAATGTAGATTGTTCAGTTTTTTTAGATTTTTTCTTTCTAGGCTTTTCATCATCTAAAAATGCTTCATCCAAGTCAGATTCCTGAACTCTGTCCTTACGGCTTGAATGTTCCTTATCCACTACATGACCAAATTCGTCAAGTTCTTCAAGCAATGAATCTACAAAGTCTTCTTCTTCTATCTCTTCTTCAACCTTTTCGCCCATTAATTCTGCCAATGCCCTTCTTGTAACCTTAGCAAGAACTGGTTTATAATCAGGAACCTCAGTTTCTGCAAGTGATGCTGCTTCCTCAATAATGACAGGAACATAATCTTCAAATATTTTAGATCTCATCGCTTTTTCCTTATCCGCTTTTTTAGATCTAATGTGTCTTTGAAGCTTTCTTGCTATTTTCATGGTAGCTTGTCTGATCTCATGAACAATCTCAGGTTCTGGTGCAATACTTTGCTTACCAGTGGAAAGATAAGGAACTTGAGTGGAAATAATGTTTACAAATAAAGTAAGTGGAGTGTTATCCAAGTCTCTAAGACCATATCTTCTCCAATCAATAGATTTCAATGCTTCGGTAATAGCACAGCTTCCTGCATCGAAAGTCAATGGAACTCTGTTTGCAAATCTTAAGATTTCAGATTTTCTTTGTTCATTTACAATTCTACCTGCATCCCCACCGTAAGCAATACCTGCTTCTACAAT
>JAFRCZ010000046.1 GCA_017404125.1 Methanobrevibacter sp. | reverse complement strand
CTGGAATGTACAAATCCTTTTGCTCTTGCCCCTAACTCATGTTTTCTGAAGTGAGGGAGTGGTCTTGCTAAATAACCTCTTGTAATACGTCCACCACGAACAGATTGCTGTCCTACACAAGCAGTAATCTGAGCAAGGTTCAACATAGATGCCCTTGCACCAGTACGAGCCATAACAACGGAGTGGTTTTCTACAGCCATCACATAATCATAGGAGTCATCTTGAGATTGCTTGCCCATAGTGAGGTAACCTTCTGCAATTTCCCCTGCTGTGTCCCTAGCTTCCCCAAGAACTTGCACAATACGCATTTCCAAAGTTTCTTCAGCACTTCTACCTGGTAAAGGTTGGAGCAATCCTTCTTCGTAAGTTGCAATTAATTTGTCTACTTCCTGTTCAGCCTTATCCAAGTGAGCATCAATAACCTCAATAGCTTCTTCTGGAATTTCCTCATCGTTAGTACCAGTGGTAATACCAGTTTTCATGATTCCACAGATAGCAAGGTCAGTGGATCTGTCTAAGAATTCTTTTGCACGGGATGGGCCATATTCCTTAACGATTGTATCCAAGATTTTACCTGAGAAAGAACCATATGCAGCTTCGTCAATAGCACCATGGGTTAATTGACCGTCTTTGATTACTACAAATGCATCATATTGGCAGTCTTCCTTAAGACAGGTTTCACATTTTCTGCAGATTTCCGCTTTGTAGTTCATGTTAAGGTCATCTGGCAAGAGTAAGCTGAATAACTCTTTTCCAGTCCAATCTCTGTTCTTACGTTTTAAATGTTTCTTGTCAACATACTCATTGTTGAGAAGATGTGATTTTCTAATCATTTGGAAAGCATCATCTTCCGGAACAGTGAATCCATCACGGGTTAAAAGGTAAGCTCCACTAATGTGATCGTGAATAGCACCAATAATTGGTCCACCAAACCTTGGAGATAAGATGTGTTCCTGTACTCTCATTAATGATTTTGCTTCTGCTCGAGACTCATCAGTTTGGAAAACGTGCATGTTCATTTCGTCTCCGTCAAAGTCTGCATTGTATGGAGGACATACACAAAGATTGAGTCTGAAAGTCTTGTAAGGAAGTACTCTTACTTCGTGAGCCATCATACTCATTCTGTGAAGTGAAGGCTGACGGTTGAACAATACAATATCTCCATCTTTAAGATGTCTCATTACGATATCACCAAATTCAAGGTTTTCAGCTACCAATTCTCTGTTATCCTCTAAAACCCTAACTTTCATCTCTTTGCCATTAATGGTCTTTTTGACATAATTAGCTCCAGGATGTACATTAGGACCATTTAATATAGCTTCTTTTAATTCATCAACATTCCATTCGTTTACATAGGTAGGTACGGTTACCTCTTTTGCAATCATTTCGGGAACACCGACTTCATTAATACTGATGTTTGGATCAGGTGAGATAACTGTACGTGCTGAGAAGTTTACACGTTTACCGGATAAGTTGCTTCTGAATCTTCCTTCTTTACCTTTCAATCTTTGAGCTAAGGTTTTTAATGGTCTTCCGCTTCTGTGTCTTGCAGGAGGAACACCACTTGCCTCATTGTCAAAGTAGGTTGTTACATGATATTGAAGCAATTTCCAAAGGTCCTCTACAATAAGCTGTGGAGCACCAGCATCCATGTTTTCAATTAATCTTTGGTTGATTCTTAAGATATCTACAAGTTTGTGAGTTAAGTCATCCTCAGATCTTTCACCAGTATCAAGAGTAATTGAAGGTCTTACAGTTACAGGAGGAACTGGTAAAACAGTAAGAACCATCCATTCAGGACGTGCCACTTCAGGATTTACACCTAAAACATAAGCATCTTCATCTGGAATTTTTTGAAGTTTTTCACGTACTTCAGATGCGGTCAAGTCATAATCTTCTGTTCTAGGATTGCCATCATCATCAGTGATAATGTTTCCTTCTTCATCATATTGTTTGCGAACTTCAATAATGTCAATTGGCTTAACGATTTTAATGTCTTCCTGTTCAGCACCACAATGAGGACATACCTCTTTAGTCTTTTTATCTTTACAGATTTTGTAAACTTCTTTAACAAGTTCTTCTACGCTTTCCCCTGCTTCGTGGAGATCTTGCATCCTTTCAGTAAAATCTTCGATTTCATCTTCATCCAAAAGCACACGTCCACATTCGCTACAGGTAGAACGTAGGATTTTATGAATGTCATCACCGAAACCAACGTGGATTACAGGTCTTGCAAGCTCAATCATACCAAAGTGACCTTGACATTCTCCACCTTTTTCACCACAAGTACGGCATTTTAAACTAGGATCAATAACACCTAAACGAGAATCCATCAACCCTGATTCAATAGGATAACCATCCTCATCATAAGTGTCTGGTCTTTCTATCTTAACAACAGACATTTCCCTAATTTGTTCCGGTGACATTAATCCAAAATTAATTTGATCAATTTTCTTAATAATTCCTTTCAAAATATCGGCTCCTTAAAAAATTTATTTTTATTTCAACACCTTATTTCTTAAGCTTTGTCCCCAAGAATTAATTTAGGGAAAATACATAAACTCTTAAGTTCATCTAATAATAATTTGAATGCATATGAAATTTCAACAGGATAAGTTTCACTGTCTCCACAGATTGGACAGTACATCTTACGTTTGTTCTTATCATATACTGCTAACATACCACATTCATTACATACAACTGCTTCATATTTGTCAGATTCGTCTAATAACCTTTCTTTTAATGCAAGAGCAGCGCCGTGTGCAATTAGACAGTCTCTTTCCATTTCTCCGAACCTGAGACCACCTTCACGTGCTCTACCTTCAGTTGGTTGTCTTGTAAGCACTTGTACTGGACCGGTGGAACGTGCATAAACCTTATCGGTTGTCATGTGGTGTAATTTTTGGTAATATGCAACACCGACAAATATTTCAGCTTCAATACGTTCACCAGTTACACCATTGTATAATGATTCGCAACCTGCTGATTCAAAACCGTTTTCTTTAAGTGCATGTTTGATTTCGCCTTCGACATCATCATTGAACGGAGTACCATCCATACGATGTCCTTCCATACAACCTGCTTTACCAGCCACCATTTCCAATACTTGTCCTACAGACATCCTTGAAGGAATAGCGTGTGGGTTTACAATGATATCAGGCACAACACCATCTTCTGTAAATGGAATATCGTCTTGGGATAAGATAAGACCTACAACCCCTTTCTGACCGTGTCTTGATGCGAATTTATCACCAAATTCAGGTTGTCTAGTGTCTCTTACTCTTATTTTAGTTAATTTGCTTCCTTCGACAGTTTCGGTTAAAAGCACTGCATCAACAATACCTTTTTCACCATGCCTTACAGTTACTGAGGTTTCTCTTCTCTTTTCTGCAACTGTACCGAACTCGTCGATTTCTCCTAAGAATCTTGGAGGGGAAGTTTTACCGATCAATACATCACCAGATTCAACATGGGATTCTGGATTTACAATACCATCTTCATCTAAGTTTCTGTAAGATTCTTCACTACGGTATCCTTTAACTCCTTTTTCTGGAACTTCAAATTTATCCTCTTGTCCACCAGGATATCTTCTTTCAGATGCTTCGTAAGATCTGAAGAATGAAGATCTTCCCATACCTCTTTCAAGGGAGGATTTATTGAGAATCATTGCGTCTTCCATGTTATATCCTTCGTAAGACATGAGCGCTACAACCAAGTTTTGACCGGATGGTCTTGAATCATAATTGATAGCATCAATAATTCTTGTTTTTACTATAGGGGTTTGAGGGTGGTGCAATAAGTGTGCACGGGTATCAGTACGTAAAGCGTAATTAGATACGTATAAACCTAATGCTTGCTTTGTCATCCCTGCTTCCATAGTGTTCCTTGGAGAGGAGTTGTGGTCTGAGAATGGAATAATTCCTGCACAAATACCTAACATAGTGGAAGGGTCAATTTCCAAGTGAGTGTGATCTTCATTTAATTGACTTAAATTCATTGCAATGTAGGAATTTTCTTCCTCTTCAGCATCCAAGTATTCTAAAATACCTTTTTGGAATAATTCATCCCATTTCAATTCCCCATTTGCAATAGCTTCCATATGGTCATCAGTAAGTGCTGGCTCGCCATCATAAACAAGGATTAAAGGTCTTCTTGCTCTTCCAGGATCAGTGAAGATATAGATTTCGTGATTATCATCATAATAGGTAATATTCATCTCATTATTGATTTGTCCGTTTCTTCTTTTATCACGCATTTCCTTTGTGAATTCTTCAGGATTATCGCAATAACCAGTAAGTTTTCCATTAATGTAAATTTTAGCTCTTACCATAAAATCCCTCCGATTAATCTATCATCTCTACATCCATGTCTCTAATGATGTTTACTACTTCTTCTCCATCGAAACCTTCAGAGATTTTACACATTAGAGCTAAATTCTTTACTAATCCACAGTTTGGTCCTTCTGGTGTTTCGTTTGGACATATCTTACCAAATTGAGTAGGGTGCAAGTCCCTAGCTTCAAAGTGAGGTTGGCTTCTGGTAAGTGGAGATACAACCCTTCTTAAGTGAGAAAGTGTTGCCATATAACTTACTCTATCTAAAAGCTGGCTTACCCCAGCTCTTCCGCCTACCCAATTACCGGTAGCGATTGCATGCTTAATGTTTTCAGTTAAAACATCAGAACGGACAGCTTGCTTGATTGAAAGTTCTTTGCCTCTTGATAAGCTTCTTTCAAGTTGGTAGCTCATATCTCTTGTTAAGGAAGAGAAAGCTACTCTGAATAAGTCTTCCATTAAGTCACCGGAAACTCTTAATCTCTTATTGGTGTAATGGTCCTTATCGTGAGGTTCTCTTTGACCTTCAATAACTTGAAGCAACATTTCAGTCATTTCTGCCAAGTAGATGGCCTTATCATAACGTTTATCAGATTCAATACCCATATGAGGCAATAAGTATCTGTCAATGACATCTTCAGCACGTTTTATTCTGTACTCTTCAGTCATTCCTTTAGCTACTCTATTACCAATGTACTTAATGGCAGCCATTCTTAAGTATTCCTCTCTTTCATCATTAGTCATTTCTGCCATTAATTCAGAGTCTAATTTCAAGTCTTTTTCTGAAACTTGAATATCGTCTGCAATATACATTTGGAAGTTGAAATCGTCAGAAATTTTTGTAATGATCTCTTGGTCAGTTGATAATCCTAATGCTCTAAGCAATATTACTAATGGAATTTCACCAGGAACATATGGGAAAGAGATTCTTAAGAAAACACCGCTTTTACGTGGTTTTTTATATTCTAAAGTAATTCTTGCTCTAAAACCACTTTTAATTGAGGTTACAATAGCTTTAGCATGTCTGTCTTCAGGTTCATCAATTCTTTCCAAGATAATTTTGTTAGGAGCAATTTCTTCCATAGTTACAACAGCTCTTTCAGAACCGTTTACAATGAAGTATCCTCCTGGATCTTTAGGGTCTTCCCCTTTTTCCATTAATTCCTTATCAGAAAGTCCATGCAAATGACAAATGCTTGATTTGAGCATGAGAGGCAATTCACCGATGTATACTTCTTCCAATTCTTCCTCTTCATCACTGTTATTGTCATGCAATGCCATTTCCAAGTACATGTGAGCAGAATAGTTTAAATTTCTAAGTCTTGCTTCTGTAGGATAAATCATACTTTTAGAACCGTCTGCTTCTTTGGTGAATGGTTTTTCAATCTTAATTTTACCTGTTCTAAGAGTATAATTTCCTTTTTCATTTTCTATAGTGATTGGTTCAGTGATATCAATAATCTTTTGTATACGATTTTCAACAAAATCGTTATAAGATTTAATATGATGGTCTACAATATCATATTTATCAAAAAATGAATCTACTAAACCCCATGTCTTATTTTTCATTCAATATCTCCAAAATAATACAATTAGATTTAATTATCGATTAATTCTTAAAAAATAATATTTTTTAACTCTTAATTAAAACAAATTTAAGTTTTTATATTTTTGGAATTATAAAATTCTTAAATTCCTAAACTTATTTTTGAGTGTTTTCTCCACTGACAAGCCTATATGTTACAAATATGCCTGCAGTTTCGCTTTTACGAGTTATTTTTAAAACTTGACCTTCTTCTGCGCCAATAGCTTTAGAAACAGGGTCATTTACTCTAATTTTTGGAAGTTGACTAATGTCATAACCAACATCTGCAAAAATTTCTTCAATTTCATCATCAGACAAAATTTCGTGCTTAGGAACAGCACTATGGTTTAATATATTAAATGCCAAAATATTCCTCCGATAAAACTTTTAAACAATTTGTAATGAATAACTTTCTTCTAAATGAAATTTCTAATATTAATCATAATTTAAACTTTAAATACTTTAAATAAAATT
>JAFRCZ010000045.1 GCA_017404125.1 Methanobrevibacter sp. | reverse complement strand
TATCGATTGATTTAATTTTTTTCGATTTTAAAAATAATCAAAAATTTCTCCTATTTTTTCGGCTTGGCAATAAGTAATAAAAGATATATATTATATTATAACATAATATTAACTATGATTAGTATAATTGCTAATGGATTTCAATTATTTGTGAATTATATAGTGGCTATTATAGTTGCAATAGTTTTAGCGCTAGCTTTGAAATTGCCGCTTCTTCCGGAAAAGCCTATCAGGTTTTCATGGACAAAAAGCGCACTATTTCCAACTCCTATTTTTGCTATAGGAATCTTGGCTATTTTTTATTCATTAAATATCTTTTGGATTTATGATGGAATTCTAATTGCAATATTAGTCGGATTATTCTCAGCTATTTTTGTAAAGTATTTGTTCGATTATATTTTCCCAAATCCTCCACAAATTGAAGGAGGCGACATATAATGAATCTAATAATTGGCTTAATCTTAGCAACCATAATCTCTTGGCTTAATTTTGTTATTGTTGATACATTCTTAGGTCTTCCTGAAGCCCCTGGCGTAAAAGGGGCAGAAACTGTAGGTTATTCAATAAAAAATAGGAAAGGAGATTTGGCAGGAGGATTCTTCCAAGGAAACATCTTATGTTCTCCTGATGCATCTGCAGGAACATTGATGGCTTCAATTGGAGTTTACATTCTTGGAATTCAAGGTGGTTTAATAGCTGCATTGCTAGTTTATATTGGAAATAGATTATGTGCAGATCCAGGATATGCTGGCACAACCGGTGCATTGACCATGACCTTATTGATATTCATCTTTTCATTTGTTGGAATCACTCCAGAGATGTTCATTTGCGGTATGGTAATTGCAATATTCACTATTCAAGGAATTCACCATCCAACAAGCTCTAGATTAATTGGAAAAATAGCAAAATCCTTTGGCAGATATACTAAATATGAATAATTAAGATTAGAATTAATTAGAATTTAATTTAAATTTAGATTGAATTAAAATAAAATATAACAATCAAAAAAAATACAATGTTAATACATGTTTATAGAAATTATTGGAGTTATTACAATCTTAATGGCATTAAGAGCAGTAATAACCAAAGATAGGGCAGAAAAATTACTTTACATAAACGTAATAGGATTCTGTGTTTCTGCACTCATTGCATTGTATATTCAAACTCCATTTGGTCTTGTATTGGCTGCAGCTTTCTTTATCTCTTCAACAATTGGTGCAAATGCAATTGCTTACAGTTTAAAGGATTTGGAAGATGAAATAACTTATGATAAGAATATGGAAGAGCATAATGAAAATTAATCAAAATATTAATCAAAATATTAATCAAAATAATTAATCATACTTATTATTTTTATTGAGTAATAGAAATGGAAAGTAAATAGAATGGGATTCAAATGTTAGAATTTATTGATTTGACAACAATATCAATTGCTTTGATGATAATAGGTGCTATTGGAGTTGTCCTTCTAAAGAAACCATTGGATAAGGTAATTATGGTTTCAGTATTGGAAGCAGGTCTCTTCTTAGCTATTGTTAGCTTTAGGTATTTGGATGTCGCATTTATAACTGCTGTTCTTGATCCATTGTCTATTATTGTATTCTTGCTTGCTTTAATTAAAATAAATGAAGTGCGCAAATCAAAATTAGAAGATTTCTCTACACTTCCAAAAATGATTCAAAGCAGTGAAAACAAAGAAAGAAACTCTGAAGGTGGTAAATAATGTTTAATCTCGCTCTTTGGGTTTATGTAGGTTTGACACTCGCTATTTTTGGAAGCCTTGCTGCTGTTTGGGGTCCTGGTGTAAAAGATCCAATAATCAGGACAATCAATACTGAAGTGGCATCTATAGGAGTTTCATTGATTTTACTTACTTATAATTCTACATTAGCTCTTTTAACATTAATTGCAACTACAATCATTGTAACTTTAATCTTGTTTAGAGCTATTGCTCGTTTAGAAGAGATAGGGGCTGATGTATGATGTTTATTGATTTATTAAAAACTGAAAATCAGTTTAATTTACAAAATGATTCAAAATCAGTTTCTATTAATGCTGGAGGTTTTCTAAATGCCTAAAATAGCTAAAATTTGGAATAAATTGGCAGATCCAAAGAACATTCCTAGATTATTTGCTCTAATTTTAGGCTTGCTCTTGATTGCTGGATTCTTGATTCCTGTAGGATTGAATTCAGACCAGCTCTACACTCGTCCAGCTCCTCAAAGCCAAATGGATGCAGGCCTTGCCATTGCTCCATATGATAGGGGCGGAGAGATTTTAGAAAGTCCTGGCATTACAGAAGCCCAATATCCTGAAAATTCCAAAAATCTTGGTTGGATCAATTCATACATGACTCCAATAGCTGAGATGCTGAAGGGCATTTCCCCATACTTTGGAACAAGTATCTGTGCGTCTCCTGGAGGAGTAATAGATGAAATCCTTTACTATACAAGAGGTTTTGATACTATCTTGGAATCTTCCATTCTTATGATGGCATTCATCATTGCATCATGGTTAGCCATTAACTTTACTATGGATAGAAAAGAGGAAAAAGGTAAAGAGGATATTAAAGAAGATGTGAGAAGAGCTATTGCAAGTTCTGAGGCAATAGCCAGTGAAGTTGAGGAAAGCAATCGTAAAGCTCGCGAAAAGCAAGCTAAAAAGGAGTTCAGGTGATTAGATGGTCGCTAGTTTAGTTCCTCAATTTGTTCCGGCTTTCTATCAATCAATGTATGCCACAGCTTTATACGGTGGTTTGATTGTAGCTTTCATTGGCTTGATTGGAATTGCAATGGAAAAAAGAGATATTCAAGTTCTTATCCTAACTGACATTGTTGGCTTGGCTATGCTTATCGTTGTAGCTGCAGTTGGAACTGATTTATCTGAAGCTTTAATCCTTCCTGGTTTGGTAGTTGAATTGGCAGAGATTATGGCAATATCTGAGATTTTAATATCTCGTGAAATGAGAAAAGCGGATAAGGATACCTCATTTACACCAATGCCTTTGGATATCAATATGGAAATTATGACAACTGCTCCTAATTTCATTGCATTATTATTGATTGGATATGGTGTTTTCCTATCCGGTTTTACTGGTGGTGCAGTAGCTGGTGGAGGTATTGTAATTTACGTATTAAGCAGAAAGGCTAGAGGATTGCCAATTGTTGTCCTTGATGGTGTAGGAGCAATTTCCGGTATATCCTGGTGTTTATGGATTATTGGTTTCCTATTGTTCTTCTTGTTGCCTCAATACTGGTTGCTTAGTTTATTCCTAGCCGCTTTAGGATTGCTCTTGAAAGTGGCTTCAAAAATTGGATTGATTGGAATCCTAATGAGAGAGGAATACGGAAGAAAATGATTATTCAATTTAAATAAAATGAAAATTATCAAATTATCAAATACAAAATTATTATACTTATCAAATTATTAATGAACTTAAAAACTTCAAATATCAAGTGAAATAAAAAAAGGAGACTATTAAATGCTTTTAGAGAATGTAGGTGGAAACTTGCTTGGAACAATTCCTTTGGGAGATATTGTTCTTTACTTAAACCCTCTCCACATATTCCTGTTTGTAACCATACTTGTATTTACAGCATTGATAGCTATGAGCCGCACTGAAACTCAAGTGGAAGCTATGTTTGGCTCTCTTGATGAAAATAAGGTTGCAGTCGGCAAAAAGGAATTCAAGCATAGAAGATTCCTGGCTATTATCTGTGGTATAGCTACTGCAGGAGCTATGATTACTGGAGATTTATTTAACTTTACCTTATTCATGGCTTTGATTGGTATTGTTAACATTGGTATTGTTTCTGCTGTAAAACAGGTAGAGGTCTTGAATTCCGCTTACCAATATGGTTTAATCGCTATGATGTGCGGTTTGCCGTTATTTGGTGGAGCGGCTATGATATTGGCAGCTACCGGTACTTTAAGCTTATTGGAACTTGCTGCAATTCCTGCAAGTCCAATGATGATATTTGGTGCACTTGTAATGTTGATTGGAGTTTGTGGTGAAAGTGGTATAGCTCCATTTTTTGCAAGTAAGGCAGAAATGTTTAGGACTCCCGGATCTCCATTTATATTGATTATTCACTTAAGTTCATTGTTTATTATTGTAAGATTTATTGAAATTTTATTAACTATCTTGTAAAATGAAATAGATTGAATATAAGAAATTTAAGAAAAATTAATTAAAAATCATATTTATTAATTTATTAAAATAGAAGGTCGATAAAATGAATAAAATGAAAACAGCTAGCTATATTATCTTGATTGTGTCAATATTAGCTATCCTTTATGCTTTGATATTTAATCCTGCAGATTGGATAGTATATGCAATAGCTATTGTTTGCATTCCATTTTTAGTGCTTTCATTTGGACTTTTAACAATGTCTAAACCAATTAAAGATGAAGAGGAGGAAAGAAGAGAAGAACCATTTACCGGTTACTAGAAGAGTCTCTTTGCAGATATTATGAATTTAATGGCTCAAATTTTAATCAATGTAATAATAGCTTTCCTTGCAGGTAGTCTTTTATTAGGTTTCCACAGAAAGGTTATGGCAAGAGTCCAATTAAGGCCAGGACCTCCTATTATACAGTATTTATTGCATTCATTGAAATTTTTCTTTAAGGAAACTTCATTTCCAAAAACAGCTGCTATGCCATTTTATGTAGGCATTACAGTTATTTTAGCAGCTATTTGGGTTACTGCGGTTATTGTAGGTCCGGTAACTAAAGGTTCCTTAATGATTATTTTTGGTATTTATGCAATCCATAAGATTGTAGAGCATAATGCAGGATCCTCATCAGGTTCCCCATATGGTAAGGTAAGTTGTGTAAGGGCTGTATTCTCAGCAGCTGGTGAATTGCCGCTCTTTGCAGTCATTGCTGTTGTATTCCTTTTAACTGGAACCATGGATATCAGCGGAATCATAGATTATCAAGCTATTAATGGTCCTTTGTTCTTCAAATTACCTCTTGCAGCAATTATGTTCTTCACATTGATAGTTACTAAATCTCCATATTCTCCTTTTGCAATCACTAAGGCGAAGGAAATCATAACAGGTTATGAAACTGAGCATTTCGGTATGCTTAGAGGATACATAATGTTTTCAGAATCAATAGCTTGGTACATTTTATTATGGATATTCCTAACTGTATTCTTTGGACCAATTTCCGTTGTAGGATACTTGATTGGAATGATTTTAATTTGTGTAATTACAGGTTTTATCAATGCTACAACCCCAATGCTAAATCCAAACCATTCAGTAATGGCTCAAATATCAATTGCAGTCATTTGTGTTGTTGGTTCAATTATTATGATCATGATTTAGATTTTCATGATTAAATTAAAAATTAATTAAAAAATTATAGAAATAAAAATTAAAAGAAAAAGATATTATTAAAATTAATAAGAAGGCTTAAAAATGAATGATGAAAAAGGAATGAGAGTATTAACTTCATTGGTGGCTTTAGGAATATTTATAGTGGCAGGTCTTGCTGCTTTTTACCAAAGCATTTTAGCGCTTCCTTTAGCTATAATTGGACTTATATTTGTTCCATTTATATTAATCCAAAACAATGAAAAATATGCTCATTTAGCTGAAAACTTAGAAAAGATAGCTTTCTTTATTACATTTTTAATTATTTGCATTACATTTATCTGCTTATACAAACCGATTTAAGGAATCATATTTATTAGAATTATTAATTAAAAAAATGAATAAAAAACCAATTAGATTTATGAATCAGAACTAAAAAAGAAATCAAGGTGAAATCATGGAAGAGTTATTTTATATGATTTATATTATAGTTTTCATAGTTGGATCTATTTTAGGTCTATTGTTAAGCTATAAAAAGCATATGGAACCTTTTATCATATCTGAAATAGATGTAATGACCTTGGTTTTTGCTATTGTAGGATGGTTTTTGCTATTCAATCATGGTTTAAATCATTTTATTAGTTCTGAAATATTGCTTACCATTGCATTCTTCTGTATTGGGCTTGCAATAGGAAGAAGGCCAGGTTATGGCCGTAAAGAGACTGCAATAGGAATATTGATTGCAGGAATAGTCTGGATTTTAACATCTGGAGTGATATTTTAATTATCTAAATTGCTCACTTGGTGATTTATATGAATAATGAAGAGAAATACGAAATGATGAAATTAAGAGTTCTTCATAGTTTTAAATGGGAGAAGGATATTACTGAACCATTATCTGAAGAATTTGGAATTTCCAAAGAGGAATTTGAAGATATTCTTATGAATCGTTTTGATATGAGTGATTTGGAAAATATGCATGCTACCTTTGAAATAGCAAATAGAGAAAAGATAAAAAGGCAATTGCATCTAGACTTAAGGCTTTACTGGTTAAGTGATGTTGCTAAATTAGTGAGTGAAGAGGATGCAGATAGAATCTGCCATCAATTAACTAAGGATATTGTAAAGCATGGCAAAAAGTATGAAGATGCCTTAGAAGAAGGTAGAGCTCAAATAGTTGAATTATTAAGAGAATAATGTTTATAGATTATTAAAAGAACTTAAACTTAAAGGTAATTAAAATGCTTAAGAAACTTAAAGATATTGTGAGGAAAAGTTCAATTCATGTCTGTATTGTAAATTGTGGAGGATGCAATGGCTGTGATGTAGAGCTGGTTGCACTTTTATCCCCAAGATACGATCTTGAACAGTATGGAATTTACGTTCACAATAATCCTCGTGAAGCAGATGTTCTTTTAGTCACTGGTGCAGTTACAGAACAATGGAGAGACAATTTAAGAAGGATTTATGCAAAAGCTCCCGAACCTAAGATTGTAGTTGCTGTTGGAAACTGCCCTCAATCTGGAGACGTATTTGCACAGGAAGGGGGAAGAGTTCTAGCTCCAGTATCAGACTTCATCCCAGTGGATGCAGCTATTCCAGGATGTCCTCCAAGACCAAGTGAAATATTGGAAGCAGTGTTGACTGTTGCTCCTGGTGCTATTGCAGCTAAAGGAAGAGCTCAAGACGCTAGGGAAGATTAATTAAAGAGATTATTAGAAAAAATTTATATTTATTATTCATAAAAAAAGTTGTTGAAATTAAAGATAAGTAAATAAGGAGTCAGATATTATGATATTACCAATTGGACCAATTCATCCAGGTTTAAAGGAACCTTTAAGGCTTAAACTTCAGACTGAAGGGGAAAGGGTTATTAAAGCTGAGATTGATTACGGTTACGTTCATAGAGGTATTGAAAAGATTATGGAAGGAAAGACCTGGCAAAAATGCATTTACTTATCTGAAAGAATCTGTGGTATCTGTTCATATGAACACACTCAAACCTTTGCAGAAACATTAGAATCCATTTCTGGAGTTCAAGCTCCACTTAGAGCACAATATCTAAGAGTCATTACAAATGAATTGGACAGAATCCAATCTCACTTGCTTGCAAATTCAACATTCTTCAAGACTCTTGACCACGAAACCTTGTTTATGCACGTATTGGCTTTAAGGGAATATGCAATGGATTCCCTTGAATTGCTAACTGGAAATAGGGTCAATTTAGGCTGGAATGTTGTTGGCGGAGTCCGTATGGATGCAGAGCAGAAGCACTTCGATGCAATATTGGAAAACATTAAAAAGATTGAAGACGGCTTTGACAGACATGTTGCATTGTTTGAAGAGGCGCCAATTGTTGCACTTAGGGCAAAAGGCGTTGGTGTAATGACCAAAGAGGAAGCTATTAAAGGCCATGCAGTAGGTCCTATTGGAAGAGCTTCTGGCATAAAGCATGACTTAAGAGAAGAGCATTATACTTATAAGGATGAATTTGACTTCAAGCCTATATGGAGAAAAGAGGGAGATAATTATGCCCGTACCTTAAATAGGCTTTATGAAGTGGAACAATCCATTGATTTGATTAAGCAAGCTATTGACAATATGCCAAAAGGAGATATAAGAATTCCTGTTGATATTCCTTCAGGTTATGGCGAGTGGAGAAATGAAGCTCCACGTGGAGAAGTTACTTATATGGCAGAAACCAATGGAGATTTAATCAAGCGCATTTCAATCAGAACTCCAAGTATTATGAATATTGATTCCTGTGCAAGATACATGTTAAAAGATGTAGCTACAGTTGCTGATGCAGTTTCAACCTATGCATCTTCAGACCCATGCATTGCATGTACTGAAAGAGTGGCTATAACTGATGTTAATACTGGTAAATATGCCGTTAAAGACTTTTTTGAGGTGAAATAAGATGTCCTCAATTATTTGGTATATTTATGAATTTGCAAGAAAAACCTGGATAGATGGCTTTTTCGATGCAAAGTCAAAGGAAGACATTGCTCATAAGCCGGAGAGATTTAGGGATTTCCCAAAGGTAATCAAGGAAAATTGTATCGGTTGCGGATCTTGTACAGCATCCTGCCCATCTCCAAATGCAATCAAATTGGTTAGAGACTCAGATAGTGAAGAAGCTATTGGTTTGATATATCCTGTAATCAACAAGGCATCATGCATTAGATGTGGATTCTGCGCTGAAGTTTGCCCATCCACTCCAAAAACATTGGAATGTGGTGAAAATCACTTTATTCGTGAGGAATTCAATATCATTCCATCCAAGAGAAAATACATTGTAGATGATTACTTATGTATCAGATGTCAAAAGTGTATGGATGCTTGTGAAGTCGGTGCAATTGAAGAGATTGATGATAAGGTTCTTGTAAATCAAGCTAAATGTATTTCCTGTGGAAAATGTTTGGAGACATGTCCTGTAAAAGGAGCTATGAAAGGAGTATTTGTAAACAACCTTGAAGAGCAAAAGAAAATAATCAACTTGGCAGTCAGCACTTTAGAGGAATACATTGAATCCAAGCAGGATGAATTGATTCAATTAGGCACTGATAAGTTATTCTTGGATGAATTGCCATTTAAACCTATTTTTGATGAGTCCTTAACAATTTTAAATGATGAAGAAGTCGTCCATGAAGTATTGGAAGATGCTATCAATAGATTAAAGATTAGAATTATTACCTGGGACGGTGACAACTGCAAGAAATGTCAAATGTGCATTCCAGACTGTCCAACTGGAGCAATCAGCTTTGATTATGATAATGATACTATTGTAAGGGATAAGGAAAAATGTTTAAGATGCAGTATCTGTTATCAGACCTGCCCATTTGGTGTCATTAAATATTTCCTTGCTAAATTTAACTTAGATACAAATGATGATAATGAAGAAGTTATTCATATTTCCGTAAAGGCTTCTCAATTAGCGGAAAGGAGGGCATAGTATGGTAACCGTTAATCCTGTACCTAGACCATTGCGTGATGTTCATATTGAGTATGAAATCGATAATGAGAAATGTATTAATTGTCAAGATAAACCTTGTCTTAAGGTTTGCCCTATTGATGCTGTTTATCAGGATGAAAACACTAAACTCATTAAATTGGATGAACATTGCTTTGGTTGTGTCTTATGTACCAATGCATGTCCTTATGATGCTATTCACATTAAAAAATCATTATCCGAACCTATTCGTGAAAATATCCCAAACATTAACAAAAAGCTTTGCAGAGCTTGTGGAGCATGTGTTAATGCATGCAAATCCGGTGCAATTCATTTGAAATCCACTGGTGGAGAAGAGATGCATAGTGAAATAGATGAGGATAAATGCATTCGCTGTGGATATTGTTTCAGGTCATGTCCTACTGATGCTATCAAATATGGGGAAATCCTTCCAAAGACAGTAAAAGAAGGTAAAACTCTCTCTATTGATCAAGACCAATGTATCGGCTGTATGACCTGTACAAGAATATGTCCTTCCAAAGGTGCAATCGAGGTAGGCAAAACCAATAAGTTGCCGTTTATCGATCCTGCCTACTGTGCAAGATGTGAGGAATGTATGCATGCTTGCCCTAGTTATGCAATTGATTATGTTGAAAGGGAAGAGGCATTTGAGTCATTCAATAAAATCAAGACATTGGAGATAGCATCTGAAATCATAGATAGGGATATTCAAAATATCTCTAAAGGCGTTACAAATATTGACAATGTTTTGGTCAAATTGCTTGAAGACATTTCCAAGGATTATCACTTTGAAGACTTTGATTATGAAAACTCAAGGGATATCCGGGATGTTCCAAGGGGAACAGAGTTTTCAGATGTTGAGATATTCACCTGTACAAATTGCAGATCAATTGTAGTGAATGTGACTGATTTCCTTAATGAACGTTTAAATGCTCAGATTAAAAAGGATTTGGATGTTGTAAACGTATTGGACTTGGTTGAATTCTTCCCGCCTACATTAGGCATTGAAGTTGTAGATGAGAATTGTATCAGCTGTGGATTGTGCCTTGAATCATGTCCAACTGAATCAATTAGCTTGGATGGACCTAATCCAATCAAGATTGATACAGACAATTCATGTGTTTACTGTGGCCTATGTGCTGAAAGCTGTAATTTTGAAGCTATCAAACTTAAGGAAGAGTTCTTTACAAATAGGAATCATGAGATATTCTTTATCAAAAGAGACTTGAGAGGAAGAAGGAAAGGTACTGTAGAGATTAATCATCATGCTTGCCAGTTGTGTGAAGTGTGTGTTAAAAACTGTCCAGTAGATGCATTAAGTGTTGAAGATGGAAAGGTAGTTGTAAATCATGATGAGTGCATATCATGTAGAAACTGTGAGGGAATTTGTCCTGTAAATGCCGCAAGAGTTTCTACAATTTGGCAGTTCCTATAATTAATTCTAATTATTTATTTTTTAAACTAATATTATCTTTTTTTTATTTTTATAAATTCACACTTATTCAAAAATCAAAAATTTAAAACTTAAAATTTAGGAAGATTGAATTATGGTAAAAAAAGTTTTCATCACAGATTGTGAAGGTCCATTAACTTTAAATGATAATGCTTATGAACTTGCAGATGAATTTATTGAAGATGGGGGTAAGCTATTCAAAATCATCAGTCGCTTTGATGACTATCTTGTTGATGATGTAAAGTTAGAAAATTATCATGCTGGTGACACACTTAAGCTTATTGTTCCATTTTATAAATTGGCAGGACTTACAAATGAAAAAATGATCAAGTTTTCAAGGGAAAATATCTATCTTGTTGATGGATCTGATGATACTCTCAGATTTGCAAATGAACTTATTGATTCCTTTATAGTTAGTACTAGTTATGGCCAATATATTGAAGCTCTATGCAATTATATTGATTTTCCATTCCAAAATACTTATCACACACAACTTGATGTAGATGGGGCTACTAATTTTAATAGTTTTAGTGAAAAATCTTCATCAACCAATGAAAATGAAAATAATGTTTCATCTAAAACAAACAATTCCCAAACTATTGTTGGCACCAAATCACCTAAGTTTATTGAAGAACTTAAAAAAGTTGAAGAGTTTAGAAAAATCATACTTGAACATGGTGAGGAATGTGAAGATGACTTCAATGTTTTGTATGATATTTTCTTCAATGAATTTTCAAAGCTTGAAATCAACAAATATATTGAAAGTGTGAAAACTGTAGGTGGCAAAGGCAAACAGATTGCAGTTGAGGATATTGTTGAAAGGTTTTCTCTTGAAGAGGGTTCCATAATCTATATGGGTGACAGCATCACTGATGTTGAGCCATTGCAATATGCGAGAGATCATGGTGGCTTGTCTGTAAGCTTTAATGGAAATGAGTATCCATTGAATGTAGCAGAGATAGCAGTGATATCAGACCATACAATCGTAAGCTCCATTCTAATTGATCTTCATGCTAGATTTGATAAGGATTATGTTTTGGAATTCATCAAGACCTATTCTGAAAAAGGTCCGGATGATGCATTTAAAGATTATGAAGTGGACTATTCCCTTATTGAAGAGTTTGAAAAAGTGTTCTATAATAAAAAAGCTCCTATTATTGAGATCATTACAGATGAAAATAGGGATTATTTGCTTAAATTAAGTAAAGAGATGAGAAATTCAATTCGTGGTAAGGATATTGGTGGTTTAGGATAATTAATCTATTAATATTAATTTAGATTAATGATTATTATTTATTAAATTTTATAATTTATGAGATGACATTTATGGTAAATTATGATAAGGTTGAAGATACATTCTTTGAATCATTTGATGGAATGTATATCAGATCATTGATTACAGCAGAAGATGAATTGACTGTAAAGGAAGCAGCTTATGATGCTACAGCTACACCAAGTGCTGTCATCGGCAGAGTGGAAGCAGGTGTAGAGGCTTTTGTAGATGGAGACAAAACTCCAGATGGAAGGCCTGGAGCTATTGTTCAATTCTGGCTAACAGATGATTTGGCAAAATTTGAAAAGGAATTGTCCTATAGAATTCGTCAGGACATTCTTGTAAAGCCATTCACTAGAGTGTTCAGCATTACTGAAAATCCTGTTGGTGCAATCGGCATGATGGAAAGCGTTGGCCATTGCGGTGATGGATATGAATGGGAAATTGAAGAGTTTGGAAGAAAAATGATTAATGTTCCTATTGCTGTTCCGGATTTCCAGATTGAATCTGAACTATCTTATGCAGAAGGTATCATGGGCGGAAACTTCTGGTATATGTGTTCCACTAAAGAAGCTGTTTTAAAGGCTGGAAGAATTATCATTGATACAATTATGGAAGTTGAAGGAGTTTGTACTCCATTCGGCATTTGCTCTGCAGCTTCTAAGCCTGAAACCAATTTCCCTGAGATTGGTCCAAGTACAAATCATCCTTATTGCCCTTCATTAAAGGAAAGGCTTGGGGAAGAGTCAAAGGTTCCTGAAGGAGTAAATTACATTCCAGAAATTGTTATAAACGCTACCAGTCAGGAAGCTATGAATTTGGCTATTAAAAAGGCAATTGATGCAATCATTGACATTGAAGGAGTAGAAAGAATTTCCGCTGGAAACTTTGAAGGCCAATTAGGTGAACATAAGACTAATTTACTAGATATTTTAAAAGAATAATGTTTTATAATTTTTACAATATTTTACAATCATTTTGAGATCATTAGATTTATTGGAAGATGTGATTAAATGGATGAAAAAGACTTAAAATCTTCAAATAATGTGACTTCTGAAGATTTA
>JAFRCZ010000044.1 GCA_017404125.1 Methanobrevibacter sp. | reverse complement strand
TTTTTTACTATTTTTTTAATTATTTTTTAATTACTTATTAATTACTTTTTTTTACTATTCTTTTTGTCATTTTTCCACTCATTATAAAACTAATTTTACAAACTTTTTTAATACTTGTTTTACATAATAAGATTAAAAAGCTTTATGTGATTATTATGGAAAATGAAGAAATTATATTTCATCCGATAGGATATATCAGATCTGATTATAAAACAATTGAAGAAACCCCTAAGCATGGGTTTGAAAATGAATTTGAAGCTGAAATAGAAATAAAAGAGGAATTTGTAGAAGCTATGGCTGATATGAAGGAAAATCAAAAGTTTATGGTCTTATTTTACTTCCATAAGTCAGAGGGTTATGAATTGACTTCCCCCCTTCATGGAGTGGGGCCTATGATGGGCTTGTTCTCCACCCATTCTCCAAGGAGGCCAAATCCTATAGGAGTATCAACTATAACCGTAACAGGGGTTGAAGGCAACATCATTAAGTTTAAAGGTGTTGATATGCTTGATGGAACACCTGTATTGGATATAAAATCAGCCAAATAAGAATAATTTTAAATAAAACTCTAATAATAAAAAATTTTCAAATTTTAAATTAACCCTTTTATATACTGGTGTATGTTATGGATGAAAAAATTATAGATATTGGTGGAAATGAGATTATAATTTCTGCAGAAGATCTTGGAGATATAGAAATCGCAGATATAATTATTGAAGATGCAGAAGAGCCAGAGGGAGACCTTATAATTACTGCAAAGATTCTTGAAGTTGAGTATGGAGAAGTCTATCCTGCAGAAATTGTCATTGAAGATGGCTTGTTTAAGGAAGTTATCCCAATAATTACAGATGATGAAGACAGTCTTGATTATGATTATGAAGGTATTTTAATACCTGGTTTTATAGATGCACATATTCATATTGAAAGTTCTAAATTATCCCCATCCAATTTTGCTAAAGCAGTTTTGCCTTATGGAACCACTTCTGTAGTGGCAGACTCACATGAAATTGCAAATGTTTTAGGAATTGACGGCATTAATTGGATGGTGGAAGATGGTAAAAAAGTGCCATTTGATTTCTATTATGCAGTTCCATCATGTGTGCCGGCAACTACTTTTGAAACTTCAGGAGCTACCTTATCAAGTTCTGATATTGCAGAATTATTAAAACGTGATGAAATGGTTGCTCTTGGTGAAATGATGAATTTCCCAGGGGTTTTAGCTGAAGATGAAGAAGTTTTAAAGAAAATCGAAGCTGCTCACGCATTGGGAAAACCTATTGATGGTCATGCTCCTTTATTGTCTGGTGAAGATTTAGAGAAATATGTTTCATATGGCATTTCCACTGATCACGAATGTACTAGCTTTGCTGAAGCTATTGAAAAGAAAAGGCTTGGCATGAAAATCATGGTTCGTGAGGGGTCATCAGCAAAAAATATGGAAGCTCTTCTAGATTATGATGAAAGATTGAATTATTTGATTGAAGAGGAAATGGCTGAAAGAATCCATGTTCAAAGCATTGATGATGCTATGGAAGTTCCACCATTTGAATTTTTAGTTTGTGATGATGTTGATGCAGAGGATTTATCAACAGGACATTTGGATAGATTGATTAAAAAAGCCATTTCATTAAATATTAATCCTAAAGAAGCTATTAAAATGGTTACTTTTAATCCTGCAGAACATTATGGCTTGAATTGTGGTTCAATAGAACCTGGAAGGATTGCTAATTTCTCATTGGTTGATGATTTAAGAAACTTAAATGTCAGTAAAGTTTGGGTTCATGGCGAACTTGTCGTTGATGATGGTGAAGTATTATTTGAAACAGAAGTGGTTGAATCCAAACCTAGCATAAAATTAGATGAAGTTAAAGCAGAAGATTTTGATGTTGTAATGGAAATGGATTGGGTCAATTCATTGATGGATGAAACAACCAATGTTTTTGTCATTAATGCTTTTGATGGTGAATTGCTCACTGAAAAGTCTGAAGAAACTCTCCTAGTCAAAAATAAGATCATTCAACCGGATTTAAAAAAGGATATTGTAAAAATTGCTGTTGTAAATAGGTATGGTGGAAACAATATTGCAAATGGTTTTATTAAAGGATTTAACCTTAAAAAAGGAGCTTTTGGTGCTTCTGTATCTCATGATTCTCATAATATTTTAGTTATAGGGACCAATAGTGAAGATATGGCAAAGGCAGTTAATTTAATCAATGAAAACCAAGGAGGATTAGTGGCTGTATCAACCGAAGATGACATATGTGAAATCTTGGAATTGCCACTTGCAGGCTTAATGTCCAATAGGGATATAGATTATGTTGCAGATAAAAATAGAAAATTGCGTGTAGCAGTTAATCAATTGGGATGTGATTTAACATCTCCATTCACTACTTTATCCTTTATGGCATTGCTTGTTATTCCTCACTTCAAAATAAGTGACCAAGGCCTTTTTGATGGAGATGATTTCTGTTTTGTTGATTTGATAAAGCAGTATTTATATTAATTTAATCTTTTATTTTTTATTTTATCTTCTAGTTTTTTTCTAGAAAATCTTATTATCTTAAATTTGGGGAGAATTTTATGAAAGACCTATTTGATGAATGCAAGTTTGGGGATTTTAATCTTAAAAGCAGAGTTATTAGAACTGGTGGATGGGAAAGAGATAGTGAAGATGGAGGATTTATTAAACCTGCAGTATTTGAAAGATATGAAAATATTGCAAAAAGCGGTGTAGGTTTAATAGTGTCTGAAATGTTTGCCCTAGACCCAAAGGATAGATTCTACCCTTACTGTGCAAATATGAATTATAAGGGGTTCATTAAGGATTATAAGCAGGTAACTAATCTTGCACATCATTTTGAAGTTCCTATTTTAGGGCAATTGGCATTTTTCTTTTATGATGATGGAGTTAACCAAAAGGCGGAGCCTAATGATTTGACAATTGAAGGAATAAGAAAACTGCAAGCTGAAGTTGTTATGGCTGCTAAAAAGTTTTCTTTTGCAGGTTTTGATGGCATTCAAATCAACATGGCTCATAATTTCTATTTGGCAAGGTTCATAAATCCATATTTCAATCAAAGGACTGATGAATACGGGGGCAACACTGAAATAGGTTAAGGATTGTTGTAGAAATAATCAAGCTAATCAAAAAGATAGTTGGCTGTCATGTAAGCTTTAGGATAAATGCTGTTGATGGAAGAAAAGGTGGCATGACCTTAGATGAAAGCTATAAAATAGCCAAAATCTTAGCTGAAAATGGTGCAGACAGTGTACAGATTACAGCAAGGACCATTTCCTTTAAGTTTGGTGAAGAAGGAAATCATGCTTTCCTATCCTATGCAGATAGTTTATCTAAAGAATTGGACATTCCTTTGATATTGGGAGGCACTTTAAGGGATATGAAAACAATGAATGAGATTTTGAATAAGACAGATATTGAATTCTTATCTCTTGCAAAGCCTTTTGTAGCACAACAAGACTTTTTGCTTGAATGGAAAGAAAATGGTGAGGGAGTTTCCCGGTGTAAAGGATGCAATAATTGCTATGGTAAAAAAGAGAGCAAATGTTTCCAATTTGGTTAAATATTAATCATTATTCTTTTTTAACTTTTTGTCATGTTCTTTTTTTAATTTTTTCAATAGCTATTTCTATAAATCAAATCCTTGGCTTATTAAATTTTCCTTTAGGATTTGAATTGATTCTTTTTCTTTTTCATTTCCCACTCTTTTTATTATTCTTTCAGATTCTAAAAATCTTTCAAGGAAATATTCTTGTGTTTTTTCATCGACAATGTTTATTCTGGAATAATTCACTAAAGCTTCAATCAAGGCATGAATTGCTCTGTTAATTGGTTTTGCACATTTATTTTTAATATTAATTTCAACAACTTCCGCTTTGATGAAGTTTATTTCAGTAGCTTTAATAGGGTCATCTTCCCTAAAGCTTGTTTTTAGGCTTATAACTTCACATATGAAATAAGCATCAGCATCCGTTAAATAAGCTAATTTCTCATTGCTTTTGGTTTTTTTAGAGATTCTAGTCAAATATTCCTCAGGTATTGTATTTGTAGTGGCAAGGGTAAACATTAATGGATCTGCTGTTACATTTACAATAAACTCTTTGTTTTCCTTAATGTTCTTAATTGTATTTCCGCCTTCAAAAATTCTTAAGAAAATCTCATTGTTCTCTAAAACCCTTAATCCAAAAGGTGCTGCATTGCTTTTGCCATCCTTATCAATTGTAGTAATGATGATTTCGTATTGCTGGCCTTTATGCATGCCTACTTCAGTTAAATCAATTTCCATTTTTTGCCTCTAATTCTAGCTATTGAAACTTAAATTCTATTTTTAGTTCATTTGTAAGTTAATTATATGTCTATTTAATAGTTCATTATATTTATTTTATAATTTCTTATATAAACTTTTTATAGTATAAATAATAAAAATGTATATAATATATTTTATAAGTAAAAATTAATAAAAGTGTTTAATAATTTAATTCAATTCAATTAATCAATGAATTAATCTAAAATAATATTTCGTTTAATAGGGTGATTATATGAAATATCAGATGTATTATGAAATGATGGAACAGCCAGAAGCTTTAAGAAGGACTTATGCTTCAGAGTCAGATAATATGGCGAATATTTCTAAATTAGCCGAATCTGTTGACACTATTTATTTAATTGGTTGCGGTAGTTCCATTTCTACTTGTTATTCCATTAGAGATGCATTGGCATCAGTATGCGATTTAAGAATAGAAGTATTTACTGGTTATGAATTTGTTTACAATAAAAAATTAAGTGAAGGTGAAAACTCCTTATTCATTGCAACTTCCCAATCTGGGGAAACCGCCGATACATTAGCTGCTTTAAGAAGGGCTAATGAATTCAATATTGACACAGTTTCCATTTCAAATGAACCGGAAAGTTCTATGGTTAAGGAAGCAAAATATCCTGTCATAACCTTGGGTAATACTGAAACAGCTATTCTCGGTACTAAAACTTATATTACTCAATTAGCATGCCTTTATCAAATCTTATTCGCTGCTTCAGGATATGAGAAAGCTGATGAGATTCTAGAACAGTTAGCAGCTTTGCCTGATTTGATTGAAGAACTTTTAGCAAGCACTGAAGAGGACAATAAAAAGCTTGCAGAAGAGTTTAAGGACGAAGAGGGGTTCTATTGTTTAGGTAGTGGTGTTAACTTTGGTCTTGCTTATAAATTAGCTATGACAATGTTGATGGAAGGGGCTATCAAGCATGCTTGTCCACTTTATTCAGCAGAATTTAGACATGGTCTTATAGAAAGGGCTGAAAAGGGGGTGCCTTTAATCTTCTTGGATGCTGATTTGGAAAGTGATGAATTAACTAAAATAGCTATTAATTTTGCAACAAATAAATTAGAAGCTAAAACCATTATTTATCAATTGAAAGATTATGCAGATATTGATCCATTGCTTGCACCATTTGTACTTGTAATACCTTTAGAATGGTTTGTTTATTATTTAGCACACTTCAATGGTGAAGATCCGGGAAGTACAAGACACATTGGTAAAGTAAGGTATGAATAAATAAATGATTTATTTATTCTTTTTCTATTTTTTTAATTTTTTTAATCATTTATTTTTCATTTATATTTTCTTATATTTTTTCATTGATTTTTTATTTTTTTAAATTTCTATTTATTGTTTAAGGTGATTTTATGGATTTCTATATTGTTAATGGTGGACCAAGAAAGAAGTATAATACTGCTCAATTGTTGGAAAAGGCAAGTGAAGGTATTGCAGATGAATTAAAAAAGAATGGGGTTGATGATATAAACATTCATCAAATTCATCTATATGATTTGGATTTTAAGGGATGCAAATCCTGTTTCCATTGTAAAAGAATCGGTGGAAAATATTATGCACAATGCCCTATTAAAGACGATTTAAGGGAGTTGCTTCCTAAAATCAAAAATGCAGACGGAATCATTTTTGGAAGTCCAATTTACTTTGGAGAGATAACTGGTGAGCTTAGATCCTTTTTTGAAAGATTTTTGTTTTCTGCATTGGTCTATGGTGGTGAGTCTAATGCTCCTAAAAGAATGCCTATTGGTATGATTTATACTATGAATGTTACAGAAGAGGTATTCAAGCAAGTTTATGGCAACAAATTTGATATTTTAGAAGGGGCATTGGAATCCTTATACTCAAAGCCTTATTCATTAAAAGTTTATGATACTTTCCAGTTTTCAGATTATTCTAAATATGAAAATTATGCATTTGATCCTGACTTAAAGGCTAAAAGGAGAGATGAACATTTCCCAATAGACTTGGAAGATGCTTATAATATGGGTGTAAAAATAGTTCAGGATAGTTTAAAATAGCTAGATAAAGTTTATAATTTAGTTAATAGTTATAAAATAGTTTTAAAATAGTAAAAATAGTAAAAATATAAAAAAGAGTAAAAAAATAAAAAATAAATTTTATTAAAAAAGTTTTAAAGATAAGTCAGTTTACTTATTCTTTGTCGATAGCTAATGCAATGTCATCTGCTTTTACAGTTTGTCTTTTTGCAATTTTTGCGTATTCAATTGCTTTTTTAGCTACTGCTGCTGCGTCTTCTTCTAAGTATGCTACTAATGCAACTACTGCTGCATCACTTACTCTTTCAGCACCAGCTTCTTTAATAATCCTATTTACAGGAGCTTTAGGAATTGCCATATTTTTCACCTCCGTT
>JAFRCZ010000043.1 GCA_017404125.1 Methanobrevibacter sp. | reverse complement strand
GAATTAGTCCTTGTTTAGATTGTGACTTGCAGGTTCCTGAAGGCAGAGTAGTGAAAGGAATCGAGATTAAACAAATCCGTTATGCTGGAAATCCAGTTGAACTTGCCACTAAATATTACGAAGATGGGGCAGATGAAATAGTAATTCTTGATATTACCGCTTCCCATGAACGCAGAGGAACTATGGTGGATGTTATAGAAAGATTGACTGAAAATGTATTCATCCCAATATGTGTAGGTGGAGGAATAAGAAAGGTAGAGGATTATACTCGCATGCTTAAGGCGGGAGCTGACAAGTGTTCTACAAACACTGCAGCTATTCATAACCCCCAGCTGTTGACAGATGCTTCCAAAGTGGTAGGATCTCAGGCAGTGGTTATTGGTATTGACGCTAAAAGAAGATATGTGGAAGAGGATAAGGAAGCGGCCAAAGGCAAAACCATTGTAGATACAGATAAGGGAGAAGTATGGTTTGACTGCAGTATCTACGGAGGCAGAGAATTCACCGGAATGGATGCTATAGCTTGGGCTCAGGAATGTCAGGATAGAGGTGCTGGTGTAGTTCTTTTAACGTCAATGGATGGAGATGGAACAAAAGACGGCTATGATCTTGTCCTTACAAAAGCAATAAATGACAATGTGGATATTCCAGTCATTGCATCTGGAGGTGTAGGAAACACTCACCATATCCTTGAAGCTTTTGAAATAGCTGATGCAAGTGCCGCCCTTGCAGCAAGCATTTTCCACTTTGATGAATATCCTGTTCCGGTAGTTAAGAAATACCTAAAGGAAAAAGGAGTTCCAATCAGAGAAACAATCTAATATTTTTTCTATTTTTCATTTTTTTTTAGTTATTTATTTATTTTTTGGAAGGATTTTATGGATGGTTTAAAATTCAATTCACTAATAAATCTTAAGTTGACCCAAGAATCAGGTCAAACTTCACAGTCTCCATGGAGGCATAATTCAGTTGGAAATACGGATGAGTTTAGCGAATTAATTTACTTAAATATTCCTTCAATTATTAATGAACTTAATGATGAAAGTATCAATTTAAACAAACTTCCAATTCTTTTAAAGCTATCTCAACATAAATCTAATTTAAATGAATTCACGCATCTACATCAGTTTCCTATAAAAGTGGGAAATCATCAAATTTCTAATAATTTCAATTTAGAAAACTTATCGAATAATGAAAAAAATTTAGTGGAAAATGAAATCAAAAATGAATTGACTAAAATTTTTAATCTTGATTTCAATTTGGAAAAGTTCTATGATTTCCTATTGTCTGATGAAAAATTGGCTCCTTCTGTTGAATTCTGCAATGGATTGAGATTGTTCATTGCAAAAGATCCATTTGAATGCATCATCTCTTCAATTTGTTCTGCCAATAATTCCATTGCACGGTGGACAAAATCAATTGATAAGATTAAACATAATTGGGGAGAAAAGGTGGAATTTGACTGTGGAACATTCTATGGCTTTCCAAAGCCAAATCAATTCTTAGACTTTTTTGAAACTCCAATTGAAGAGGCTGATGCAGATGGGCATTGCTATGAGATTGGCTGCTATACCCATAACTTAAAGTCATGTGGTGTTGGATATAGGGCGCCTTATATGAAAAAGGCAAGTCAAATGATTCTTGAGGATAATGATATAAGCATTAATGATATATTCTCAATGGATTATGATGAGGCATTTGATCTTGTCTTAAGGATGCCTGGTGTAGGCCCAAAGGTAGCTGATTGCATTTTATTGTATGGATTTGGATTTGAAGAGGCTTTTCCATCTGATGTCTGGATAAAGAGAATCGTTTCCCATTTATACTTTGATGGAGAGGAGATTTCAGCAGATAAGACAAGAGATTTTGGCATAGAGCACTTTGGAGATTATGCAGGCTATGCACAGCTTTATCTCTTCCATTATGCACGTAAGTCTGGTCTGATGGAGAAAATTAATAAATAATATTGATTTAATTTATTTAATTATGTGGATTGTTATTATGAAAAATAGATTTTCAGTATTGGCTTTATTGGCAATTAGCTTATTTTTAATGGTTTCTGTAGTAAGTGCAGAGGATATTGCTGATGATTCCAATGCAGCTATTGAAGTTCCAAGTGGAGTGCAATCAGTAGATAATTCTGATGAATTCGCTGATGCTCTAGATTTAGATAATTCCTTGGAAGCTAATGAAAATTCTAATGATTCCATTAATATTATCCTATCATCTAATTCTACTAATGCTACAAGCACTGCTACAAGCAACAGTGCTAGTGCTGACTCATCAAAAGTTCCTGCTAAGTTCACATCTAATAAAAATATAAGTTCAACTTATGGCAAAAAGGTCAAATTCGCTGTGAAAGTCCTTAATAAGGAAGGTAAAGCCATTAACCATACATTGGTAACATTTAAAGTGAATGGAAAAAGCTATAATCGCTATACCAATCAAAGTGGAATAAGCTACATTTACCTTAATTTGAATGCAGGAAAATATTCAATCAAATATAATGCAAGCGGAATTTCCGGAAAGAATACAATCACTGTAAAGAATTATTATGTAATCACCACCTACAAATGGAAATCTGGAGCAAATGTACTTAAAAACAAAAGGATTAAAGCGAATGTTCCAGATTCTGCACTTGTAAGAAAGATAATCAGGCTTGCCAAATCAGGAACTCCTGTAATCAAGTTTAAGGGAGGAAAGGGTAAAGTCGTTTTCATTACAGCAGGGGTTCATGGTAATGAGATTCCTTCCCAAGTTGCTGCAATGAAAATGATCAAGTATTTGGAAAGCCATTACATTAAGGGAACGGTTTATGTAATGCCATTCATGAATCCAAAAGGCACTGCAGCAAATGTAAGAGACTATAATGGTGTTCATTTGAATAAAAGGGCAAATAAAAAAGGCACCATTTCCTATAAAACCGTTAAGTTGATTAAAAAGTTCAAATGTGATGCCTATGGTGATTTTCATGCTACAAGGCCTGGTGGAAAGCCAGGTAAAAATCTGGTCTTTGGAACTTACAAGCCCACTAAAAAAAGTGCAGCAATGGCTAAATACATTGCCAAAAATGCAAAGGTAAAGTATAAGATCTATAAAAAGGCAGGTGCGGAGTATCCTGGTGCTATGGAAGATGAAGCTAATCTAAAGGGAATCCCTTCAGTGACATGTGAAGTTCTCTCTCCACATGGAAAGATTAAAAAAGGGTCTGTTTCCAAGTCATTATTAATGATGAAAACACTTTTGAAATACAATAAGGCAATCTAATAAAATTGGCTGAAAATAACCTAAAAAAATAAAATTCCTTAAATAATCTAAAAATAATCTAATTTTGTTAATAATGCCTGATGGCCTTATCTTTCTATTTCAAACTCTTTTTCAAGCAAGAT
>JAFRCZ010000042.1 GCA_017404125.1 Methanobrevibacter sp. | reverse complement strand
TTATTACTTTTTCCCCATTTTTTTATAAAAAAGTAATACTTTTTAGAATTTTTGAATTACAAATTGATATTAAGTAATACTTTTTTCGAGTTTATTTATATACTCAGTATTACTTTTTTAAAAAATTAGCTGTTTTTGTATTATGTTGCTTTTCCTTAAGTTTTTTTATTTCTTTGAATTGAATATCAATATTTTTAAATATTTCTTAAAATAAAGTATAGTTTAATATAATTAAATCTTTCTTTAGAAAGCTTAATTTTATTTAGTTAATTTATTACTTATTTGTTAATTTATTGCTTTAAGTAATATCTTTAAGGATGATAATATGGATGATACAATTATTTTAGTAGTAAGCTTTGGAACTTCTTACAATAATAACAGATCTCTTACCATTGGAGCTATTGAAGATGACATTAGGGATTCATTTTCCGATTATGATGTCAGAAGGGCATATACCAGTCAGATGGTAATAAATATATTGAAAAAACGTGATGATTTAGCTATTGACAATGTTAAAGAGGCATTGGAAAGGGCACTCGATGACGGCATTAAAAACGTCATTATCCAACCGACTCACGTAATGGATGGAACTGAATATCATTTCAAGATTTTAGATGTTGTTGAAGGATTCAAGGACAGGTTTGAAAATATTTCAATTGCTGATCCTTTATTAATTACTGATGAAGACTTTGAAGATTTGATTGCAAGTATTACAGGCAAAGAGGACTATAGTGATGATACTGCTGTTGTCTATATGGGTCATGGATCTCCTGCTGAAAGTAATATGGTTTATACCAAATTGCAATCCATGTTAAAGGAAAAGGGATTTGAAAATTATTATATTGGTACTGTTGAAGCAAAGCCTGATTATGATGATGTTTTAGCTATGGTTAAGGAAGGGGATTATAAAAAGATTGTATTGAAACCTTTAATGGTTGTGGCTGGAGATCATGCTCAAAATGATATGGCTGGAGATGAAGAGGATTCCTGGAAATCAATGTTTGCAGCTGAAGGCTATGAAGTGGAATGTGTTGTAGAAGGATTAGCCCAATCAAAAGAGATTAGGGATGTCTACATAAAACACATTCAAAAGGTTATTGATGGATTGAATTAATCCAAATATTTATTCTTAAAAATTTGGCTTGTTAATTTTTCATTTTGATTCTTTTTAATTTTAAGGTGGTTGAATGGAAAGGGAAAGTTATTATTTCTTGCTTCTGCTTATAGGTTTGGTGATTTGCATAGGTGTGTTTTGGTTCCAGTTTAACAATGCAAATCCCACATATATTGTATTGAATGCTACTGAAGTTCCGGAGAATGGATCTTTTTCAGGGGTATTGAATGATGCCTATGGTTTTCCAGTAGCTAATAAAACAATCACATTCCATAAGCCAGGTTATCAAATGGGAACATTAGTATGTACTCAAACGGATGAAAATGGCGAGTTTGTCATTGAAAATGTGGAATACCTGCCGGATGCAGGCAAGGATAATTATTATGGTGATTTTACTTTTGCTGGCGATGACAGGTATGAAGGATGTGTTTGTCCAGCTAATGTGACTGTAATACCTAACTAAATATTCTTTATTCTTTTTAATTCTTTTTTTATTTTTAATTCTTTTTTATTTTAAATTTTTTTATTTTATATCATACGAACTATTTTAAGATTCATAAAAAAAATAAAGTAAGAAGATTTATAATTCGGCTAAATCTTCTTTGGATAAGAGGTTTGCACCTGCATCTTGAAGTGCTTTTACTCCATCTTCATAGTTTTCTATTTTAACGACAACAATAGCTTCATCAGTCTTGGAGCTGACGAATGCATAAAGGTATTCAACATTAATGCTTTCCTTTTCTAAGATCTCAAGCATTGTGTTCAATCCGTTTGGTTCGTCTTTTACCCCTACAACAATCACATCAGTCTCCTTAACTGTGAATTTTTCTGATCTTAATGCATCTATTGCTGTTTCATTGTCTGAAACGATTAATCTTAAAATTCCATATTTGGAGCTGTCTGCAATGGAAAGCGCTCTGATATTAACGCCTGCCTGTGACATTGCATTAACAGCTTTTTTTAATTTTCCCTCTTTGTTTTCAAGAAATACGGAAAGTTGTTTTACGCTCATAATATCATCTCGTAATTATTATTTAATCAAAGTTCCTCTCATCAATCACTCTAATAGCTTTTCCTTCACTTCTAGGCAAGGATTCCGGCTCTACTAAAGTCACGTCAACACTAATTCCAATTGCACTTTGGATTTCCTTAGCTATTTTTCTTTCAAACTCTTCTATCTTTTTCATTTCATCTGAGAAAACTTCTGGTGAAGTTTCCACTTTGACTTCTATTTCATCAAGGGTGTGAGGTCTTGATACATGAATTTGATAGTTTGCAGTCAATCCATCAATTTGCAAAATAGCTGCTTCGATTTGAGATGGGTAAACCATAACACCTTTGATTTTTAGCATGTCGTCGCTTCTTCCTGTAATCCTATCCATTCTTACAGTGGTTCTTCCACAAGGACAGTCGTCTCTTCTAAGTGCAGTAATGTCTTTTGTTCTGAATCTGATAACTGGCATTCCTTCTCTTGTAAGGTTGGTTAAAACCAATTCTCCCTTTTGCCCATCCTCTAAGGTTTCGCCGGTTTCAGAGTCAATGATTTCAGGATAGAAGTGGTCTTCCTGAATATGCAGACCGGTTTGGTATTTGCATTCAGTAGCAACTCCAGGACCCATCAATTCAGTTAATCCATAAATGTTATGTGCAGTGATGCCAAGCTTTTCCTCTAGGCTTTTTCTCATTTCTTCAGTCCACATTTCTGCTCCGAAGATACCTCCATGCAAACTGATATTGTCTGCTGTGAATCCTTCTTTTTCAAGAGATTCTGCCAAGTACATTGCATAAGATGGGGTGCAGGTAAGGATGTCGCTTTGGAAATCCTCCATGATCTTCAATTGTCTTGCAGTGTTTCCTGCAGACATTGGTATGACAGTGGCCCCCATAGCCTTTGCACCATGGTCAATTCCAAATCCTCCAGTGAATAATCCATAACCGTATGAATTTTGGATTTTAGAGTTCTTATCTCCTCCAGCCATTGCAATAGCTCTTGCAGTGCACTCTCCCCAAATGTCAATATCCTTTTGGGTGTAACCGGATACTACAGGGGTTCCAGTAGTTCCAGATGTACTGTGGATTTCTACAATGTCGTCTTCTCCGACTGCAAATAATCCAAAGGGATAAGCTTCCCTTAAATCGGCTTTAGTTGTAAATGGAATTTTCTCAATATCTTCAAGTGTTTTCAAGTCATCTGGATGGAATCCTGCATCATCAAACTTTTTCTTGTAGAATGGCACATTCTCATAAACTCTCTTTACTTGCTTTTGGAGTAGGGCAAGCTGCATCTCTTCTTTCTCTTGCCTTCCCATACATTCTGCATTTTCGTTCCAAATCATATAATTTCTCCATGATTTTTAATATGTCTTTTGAGTAATCATTTAAGTTAATTCTATAAAAATTAAAATTATTGTATTATTCCAACTTTTATTATTTTTAACATAATTAAATTTATTTTTAATCATTAATAAATGTAATATTTCAAAATCTCCATTAATTGTTTTAAATGTATATTTTTGTTCATTTCTATACATTTTAGTTTTTATTTTTTTAAATAATTCATTTTAATAATTAATTAACTTTATTAAGGCTTAATTAGGTTCTAATATTTTATTTTAATGATGGATATTAATGATATACTAAAAAAATTTATATATAATATAAATTAAAAATTAATGTGTAAAATTATTTTATTAATATTTTACTGATTTTTAATATTATTCTTTAATATTATTTTTTAATATTCAATAAATATTTTCAAATTTAAACTTTTATTTAGAGGTTATTAAATGGATTATTTTTTACTAGGAATTGTGTTTATCGTTTACTTCCTTATGGTGGGGTATGTCGGATACCTTGCTTGGAAAAGAACAAATTCCTCTGAAGACTTTATGGTTGCAGGTAGACAAACTCACCCATACATCATGGCATTGAGTTATGGGGCTACCTTCATTTCAACAGCAGCTATTGTCGGTTTCGGAGGAGTTGCAGGTAAATATGGTATGGGTATACTATGGCTTGCATTCTTGAATATCCTCATAGGAATATTCATTGCATTTGTATTCTTTGGTAAAAGAACAAGAAGAATGGGTAAAAACCTCGGATCCCTTACTTTCCCAGAGTTTTTAGGTCGTAGGTTCAATAGTAAATTCATACAGTACTTTAGTGGAATTTTAATCTTCTGTGCTATGCCTATCTACGCAGCGGTAGTGCTTATCGGTGCAGCAAGATTTATGGAATCTTCCTTATTGCTTGACTTTAATGTAGCTCTTTTGGTTCTCGCAATTGTAATCTGCGGATATGTATTGTTCGGTGGATTAAAAGGGGTTATGTATACTGATGCGCTCCAAGGAAGTATCATGTTTATCGGAATGTTGATTTTGCTCGTATTCATTTACTGGATTTTAGGTGGAGTGACTGAAGCAAACACTGCACTTACCAATATGGCTCACTTATATCCTGCTGATGCTATCGCTGAAGGTGGTACCGGTTGGACAAGCTTCCCTAAACTTGGAAGCCCGTTCTGGTGGTCACTTGTAACTACAACCATTATGGGTGTAGGTATCGGTGCATTGGCTCAACCACAGCTTGCAGTAAGATTCATGACTGTAAAATCTGACAAAGAATTGCACAGATCCCTTTTAATCGGTGCTGTATTTATCTTTGTAATGACTGGTAGCGCATATGTTGTAGGTTCATTATGTAATGTATACTTCTATCAGAACTTTGGACAAATAGCTATTGACTATGTTGGTGGAAATATGGATTCAATCATTCCAACATTCATTTCAACTGCACTTCCGGAATGGTTTGTATACATCTTCTTGCTTTCATTGCTTGCAGCAGCTATGTCCACTTTAAGTTCCCAATACCACACTCAAGGTACAGCTCTTGGACACGATATTGTGGATGCGCTTAAAAACAAAGGAGATAGTGATGAGTACACTGATGCCGAAATTGCTACAAAATCAATTAAAGAGACCAAAATCGGATTTATTTCAATCAGCCAATTAGGTATTTTGATTGCTGTAGTCTTATCATTGATTATTGGTTTATCATTGCCTGGAAGCATTGTTGCATTAGGAACTTCCCTATTTATGGGATTATGTGCAGCAGCATTCTTGCCGGTTTACTGTGCAGCCTTATTCTGGAAACGTGCTACAAAAGAAGGAGCTATTGCAGGACTTTTATCCGGTACTTTTACTAGTTTATTCTTATTAGTATTTGTTTTCAAGAAAACTGCAACTGGATTGGGTATTTGTAAATTCATATTTGGCGTAGACATGCTGATCAATGTAATGCCTTGGTATTCCATTGACGTAATGATATTTGCTATTCCAGTTTCTATAATATTCACTGTTGTAGTAAGTTTGCTTACACAGCCAATGGATAAAAAGATTCTTGAAAGATCTTTCAAAGGTCTTGATAGTGGAGCCAAATAGGTGATATCATGATGGTTTTAGGAATAGAAGACCCATGGATTTGGAGTGTTTACATCCTTATGGTTGCAATAACTCTTGTTTGCGTTATTTATGGTGCAATCAATTGGAATAAAGGAGATTAATTCTCTTTTATCTTTTCTTTTTTATTTTTTCTAATTTTATTATTTTATTTTAATGTAATTTTAATTTCTTTTTTTCTAATTTTTACACAAATTTTATTAATTGTTTCAAATAAAAAGAATATTGTTAAATAAAAAACTTTTATTAGTTTTAAAAATAATTTTCAAACTTATTTTGGAGAGACTTTTTATGAGAATAGTTAAGGAATTAGTCGGTAAAGAAGTATTAGGCACTGACATTAAAATCATG
>JAFRCZ010000041.1 GCA_017404125.1 Methanobrevibacter sp. | reverse complement strand
GGAAATAGAATTATTGATTAGAGACAGTTTAGACTCTTTAACTGATTTTAGATATGAAATGGACATAATCAATGAAGTTTATGGCATAAAAATACCAAATACACTAAAGGAATATGAAGATTCAATCACTGCATTGAATATTTTAAATAGTGAAAGTGCATATTTAGTGGACAGTTCAGTATTGCTTAGCAAATTTTGGTTCAATAGTCCAGAAAAGTCTTTAGAACTAATCAAATTGTTGCAGCATTATCAGCATGCATCAGGATTATTCAATAAGTTTTCAGATTATCTGCTTGTTGCAGATCTTGATACAATTATTTATGATTTAGAAAAAGAGTCTAATAAAAAATTCAAGTTATTTGGTGGAAATACTCATAAGGAAGAGCTTTACAAACTTTATAATGGAAATGTTCCAAGTGATAGGGAAGCTTTAAATGATTTGATTAAAGTAAGAAATCATATAAAAATCAGACAAAGCTTGAAGGATAATGAAGCTCTTGGAAAAGCATACTTTGGTGATTTATGGAGTGAAAATGCAAATATCAATGACTTGAAGCAAGTTGCAAACTGGATGAATAAGTTTGTTTATCTCATTTCCAATGGCACTTTCAGTGAAAATACTGTTAAAATGCTTTCAAATGAACTTTTCCAGCCAGATATAGATTCTGGTATTGAAGATTATGTTGAAAAGGGAAATAGATTCTATGAAAACCTTAAGAGATTGGAATCCAAATTGAATCCAAGAAGCAAAATCATCTTTAAAAGAGAAACAGATGATGTTCCATTTGATAAATGGGAAGCCCAATTGAATAAATGGAAAGGACAATTATCAAGCTTACATTTATGGTCACAGTATTCCAATACAAAAAGGGCATGCAGAAATAGTGAAGCATCATTATTCATAAAAACCATTGAAAAGAGAAACATCAAAAAGGATGATGTAAAATCTTTGGTTTTAGGTAATTTTGCAGATAGCTTACTTAATATTGTATTTAATGAAAATGACACTTTAGCAACCTTTATTGGAGAATTGCACGAAAATAGAATCAAGGAATTCAAAGACTTAGATGTAAAAATCATCAATTTAAACAGAAAAAGGATATTCAATAAATTAAATAGTGAAATCCCTAAGATTTATGGTGCTGCAAATGACCCAGAAGCTAAGGTATTGGCTGGAGAATTTACTAGAAAAAGCGGTCATTTGCCTGTAAGAACCGTGCTTGAAAAGGCAGGAGGAACCATTAAGAAAATCAAGCCTGTCTTTATGATGAGCCCATTGTCTATTGCACAGTATCTTGATCCAACTAATCCTAAATTGCAGTTTGATGTAGTTATTTTCGATGAAGCAAGTCAGGTAAAACCTGAAGATGCTTTAGGTGCATTCATGAGAGGAAAAACTGCAGTTGTAATGGGAGATACCCAACAATTGCCTCCAACAAGCTTCTTTGATCAAATGACTGACAGTGAAAGCGGTGAAGAGGTAGCAACTGCATTGGATATGGAAAGCATATTGCATTTATGTAAATTATCATTCCCAGTTAAAATGCTTAAATGGCACTATAGAAGTCGCCACGAGTCTTTGATTAATATTTCAAATAGGGAATTCTATGATAATGAGCTATTGGTCTATCCATCTCCATCACACATCGATCCGGAATTAGGTCTTAAATTCCATTATAATCCTAATACACAATATCATAGAGGAGAAGGCTCTGCTAATCCTCTAGAGGCAAAAGATGTTGTTAAAGAGATATTCAAGCACTTTGAAAAGTATGGTGACAAGAAGAGTTTAGGTGTAGGTACATTCTCTGTAGCTCAAAAGAATGCTATTTTAGAGGAATTGGAGATTGAAAGAAAGGCACATCCTGAATATGAAGCTCTCTTTTCAGAAAACAAGGAAGAAAGATTCTTTGTTAAAAACCTTGAAACCATTCAAGGGGATGAAAGGGATGTTATTTTAATCAGTGTCGGATACGGTTATGACACTGAAGGAAAGATGTCTTTAAACTTCGGTCCATTGAATCAAGATGGAGGAGAAAGACGTTTGAATGTGCTAGTTACAAGGGCAAGAGAGAAATGTGTAGTATTCACTAACTTCAGAGCTCATGACATTCATTTGACTGCTAATCCACCATTTGGTGTAAAATCATTGCAAAGCTTCTTGGAATATGCTGAAAACTTGCATTACAATCAATCTGTACAGTACGATGATTATGATGAAGCTCCATTTGAAGATGCAATCTACAATTTCATAGCTGAAAATGGATATGATGTAGATAAAAAAGTAGGCTGTGCAGGATTTAGAGTGGATTTGGCAATTAAAGATCCAGATAATCCTGGAAAATACATTTTAGGCATTCAATGTGATGGCCATAACTACGCTTCAAGTAAGGTAGCAAGAGACAGGGATAGGTTAAGAGAGCAAGTTCTAAATGGTTTAGGATGGAATATCTATCATATTTGGTCAACTGATTGGTATAGGAACAGAGACTTGGCAAGAGCCAAATTATTGGAAAACATTGAATCAACAATCATTAACACTAAAGTTAAAGACTTAAAAAAGAAGATTAATGATGTAGAATCAATGCAAATAAATCCAATCACTACATATATTCCTGGAAAAGAAGAAGATGAAGAAGATAAAATTCCTAACTTAGACAATGATGAAGAAGAAAATATAAGTATTATTGATAATGATTTGGCTAATATTCAAAGGATTAAAGATGAAATGGATGAGGATAATTCATTAGATATTCCTGAATTAGAAATTATTGATGAGGAAGAACCAATCATTGAAGAATCAGAAGATAATAAACAAAAAGAAGATTTGATAAATCAGTATTTAGAAAGTTTTGATGAAGAATTAACAAAAAATTCTTCTAAAAAAGACAATAATATTGCTCTTGAAGATAATATTAATCTTGTCAATGATAGAGATGATGATATTGTATCTAATGATATGATAGAAGATATTCCTAAAGAAAAACCAGAAATAGTTAAAAATATTCAAATAAATAATCCTAAAAATGAGGAAAAATCAAAGAAAAAAGAATCTAATAAGCCTAAAAAGCAAGAGAAGATTAGGAATATTGAATCTAATAAGCCTAAAAAAGAAGAAGAAATAAAAAAATCTGATTCAAAACAACAAAAAAATAATAAATTCAATTCATCTAAAGATAATGTTTCCT
>JAFRCZ010000005.1 GCA_017404125.1 Methanobrevibacter sp. | reverse complement strand
TGATATCACTCTACATCATAAAATATATTTATCTTTTTTATATAAATTTTTAATGAAATGAATTTTATCAGTTTATTGAATAGGAATATCTCATTTTCGGAAATTTTTGATTATTTGCCGCTACTTTTTTTAAAAGATATTGAGACATTTCATTTTCAATTTGCAAATCTACTTTTAAATCCATAGAAATGCAGTAATTAACATTTATTTTCATTCCTATATTTTCAATATGCTTAAATAAATTCTTATCAATGCCCAATAATTGGCCAATATCCAATATTTCTAATGCAACAGGAGTTCCCTTAGTATCAAAGTCTATTATAATTCCAAATTCAAACTCCATAGATTGGTACCAGTCTAATCATCAACAATTTTTATAAATATCGCATCAACTTCTACATCATATGAATAATCAATTTTTTTATACATATAACTCTCCAAAATTATACAATATTAGGAAGCTGTTTTGTTCTTATTCAGCTCTTCCATCCGCCACTCTTCATAGTAATCATCAAAATTCTTGACGACAATATTGAAATTAAAGCGTGCCTTTGGATAAGATCTTTCAATTTTAAAGAAATCTTCCAAGAGAGCATCATGCAATCTAAAGTTTTCTTCAAATGACTTTTTGCTAATAACTATTGCAAAAATACACCCTTCATAATCGCATTCATAGTCATCCATAAAAGCCAAATATACAGGACACCCTGGAAAGTGCTTTTTTATCAGAGGAAGGCTGTCATTAACCAGATTCAACAAATCAGAATAATGGCCCATCAAATCCAGTATTTCGGGAGGATTGATTAATATATAATCATCCGAAATATCCTCTATGCTAATATCCTTTAAAAAAAATGATACTCTATCCCTTATCTCTTCAAAAAAATTTTGAAATAACATTACATCACCTTTTTCATCACTTTTTAAATCTTCAAACAATTTCAATACTTTTCTAGATTTCCATTTGGAATCATCAACTACATTCAAATTGAATTTATTCGTTTTATAATCCGCTGCAACTCTGATTGACTTTAAATCTGATAGATTTCTAGCTATCTTATTTTCAATCTCATTTTCAGACTCTTCAAAATATCTAATAAGCTTATAATGAGCTCCTTTCTTGCCTAATTTCCTATTGGTTTTAGATTCGTAATATTCTCTGCCTATAAGAAAGCAGGGGTAATAATATCTTCCCACTGCAGACCTTTGATATTGCTCCTTATCACTATAGTCCTGCAAGTGCTCACCGACTTCCCATAAATCCTTAGGATCAAATGTCATTTTTTTCACCTTATTCTTTTATTACCCCCATTGAAGACTTGGCAAATATATCTTTTTAACCTAATATTCCTTAAATAGCCAAAATTCACTAAATCCAAAACCCTTTATTTTCACCAAGTTTGAATAATAGCCCTTAATAAAGAGTTATTTTTCATAATATATAAATATTATAGTTTTATTTGACTATTAAATTGATGTCAACTTGTAAAATTAAAATTAGAGTGCTAAAAATCCTTTAAATTTTTATAAATAGTTTACCATATATGAAAAAATAGATTGTTTTTTGGTAGAAAATTAGCATTAATTTAATTAAAAATAGAGTTAATAAAAATAATAGTTAAAAAAATTGTTT
>JAFRCZ010000040.1 GCA_017404125.1 Methanobrevibacter sp. | reverse complement strand
GCTTAAAATAAGTAATGGAAAGTGTTAAAATGGTTTTTAAGAATATTTTAGAAGATTTGAATATCTCTAGAAATGATTTTTTCTATTTATTTGTTTTAACAGTTTTCAGCATTATCATTACTTATTATCTCATGAATTTCAATCATCTTATTGGAATATATTGTTCAGACGTTTTTATTTATTTATCAAATTCACTTGTTTTTGCAGGATATGAATCAAGCAGGGGTTATCTGTATTTGTCCCCTTTGATTTGTTTTTTAACATCTATTCTATTTAGATTAGGATTTTTATCTGAAATGTCCCTTTATTTGATAACAGGCATTTTTGGCATTTTTGCAAATATTGGCATTTATGTGCTTCTAAAGAACAAGTTTAGCTCTATTTTAAGTCTTTGTGGGGCATTTCTTTTTGGAAGTTTTTCTCTCAATTTGCTTTGGTGGGCAAATGGGACACTGGATATTCCTGCAGTTGCCTTTTCCATATGGACAATAATTTTTATAGTTCTTGCAATTGATAAGGATTCCAAATATTATTTGTTGGTTGTTCCATTATTAGTTTTAGCAGTTTTCACACGCTATACTGCATTGTTTTTATTGCCTTTATTATTATTGTATTACCTTTCAAGCTATGATTTTTTCACAAATTTGGATTTATTGATATTAGATAGGGAAGAATTTGCAATAAAGATCAAATCTTACATAAAAAGTGAAGAATTTAGGAATATCTTAAAGTCATTTGCCATATCTTTTATTTTAATCTTATTGTTTTCAGCTTCAATTTTAGCTCTTGGGTCTCATTTGTCATTTTTAACACAAAGTTCAACATTTGCATCAGGCTCTAAAGGGGAATTAATTGATAATGCCTATACAAATGATACATTCTTTTATCTTCATGATTTTCCAAATTTCCTATATTCAGATTATGTAAACATAGAGAATCATATTCCCATGTTATATGGCTTTAATCTAATGTCATTATTATTGATTGGACTATCTCTTATCGGTATTTTGCTATTTGCCTATAAATTGTTCATTGCTAAACAAAAAGATGATTTAAAATTTAAAAACCTTGCAGTGGTTTTAGTTGTTTTATTATTGTTCATTGCAATATTTAGCTTTAAAATAAATTCAATTATAACAATAGCAATCTTATTGATTGATTTTGTTATTCTGTTTGCGTTATTTAAGAAAAGAGGCATTGATAGGGATTTATATTCATTTGATATATTGATGCTTGCATGGTTTTTGGTTTACTTCATATTCTTCACATTCTTGAATATCAAGGTAAATAGATATATTATAACAGTATTTCCAGCATTTATTTATTTTGTCATCTATGCTCTTAATGAAATTTTTGAAATTTCTAAAGGATTCAAGTTCCTTGAGTTTAAAAAGCAAAATCTTTTAAACATAATTCCAATAATTTTAATTGTATTTTGCATATTCTCTGCATTTACATTTAGCTCTACAGTTCATTATAATGAAGATTTCAATAGAAATAAAGTAATTGCAGATTATTTGATGGAATATGACCAAGATTATGGTTCAAAAGAAATTGCGGTATTCAATCAGAGGTCTTATAATTGGTTTTTAAAGGACAATACAATTCCATTAACTGATGAGCAATTGGATTATTTGGAGTCAAGCAATATTACTTATTATATTTCTGACGGCAATTTTAATTTAGCCAATTATACTATAATCTATCAGAAAGATGGATTATATTTATATGAAAGGATTGGTTAAAATGAAGGAAGCAAATATTTTGGGAGGCGAATTTTTATGAAAATTTTACATGTTGCACATTTCTTTTATCCTTGTTTATCTGCAGGAGGAGTAGTTAATGCAAGCTATCAAATTGCTTCAAAGCAGAGTAAGGATAATGATGTTAAAGTTATTAGTTCAGATTCATGTAAAGAAAGATTAAAATTCCCAAATGGCAGATATGATGTTGATGTTCGAGGCATTAAAGTTGATTATTTTAGGAACATATCCAATAGATTTAAGCTTGCTACCATGTTAGATACTCCATTATTTGCCCCATTTAAAATCAGAAAGGATATAAAAAAATATGAAATTGTGCACATTCATGAACATAGGCAAACTTTAGCAGTCATTGTTAGCTATTTTGCTCGTCGCAACAATATTCCCTACATTGTACAGGCTCATGGATCTGTACTTCCATTTTTTCAAAAAGAGGGCTTGAAAAATCTTTTTGATAAAGTGTTTGGCTTTAGGATTCTTCGCAATGCTTCTTGTGTATTTGCTCTCACTGAAGTCGAAAAGGAACAATACCTTAAAATGGGTGTTGAAGAGGATAAAATTGAAATTGTGCCTCTTGGAATCAATTTGGAAGAGTATGAAAATCTTCCATCTTACGGCAGATTTAGGTCTAAATTCAATGTAGGTAGTGATGAAAAATTGATTCTTTTCATTGGTAGGATTCATGAAATCAAAGGGCTTGACTTATTGATTGATACTTTTAATGATTTAATTCATAATGGAAATGATGGTTCTATTAAATTAGCTATTGTTGGTCCAGATGATGGTTATTTATCTAAATTAGATGAGAAAATTAAAGAATGTTCCATTGAGGATAATGTGATAGTCACAGGTCCACTATACAATGAAGAAAAACATGAAGCTTTAGTTGATTGTGACTTATTTGTAATGCCTTCCAAATATGAATCCTTTACAACAAGCGGTCTTGAAGCAATGGCATGTTCCAAACCTTTGGTTTTGACCAAAAACAATCATATTCATGATTGGGTAGATGGGAATGTAGGGATGGCTTGTGAAGATAATAAAGACTCTTTAAGGGAAGCTATTGAAAAAGTTTTATTTGATGAAAAATTGTCTCAAACTTTTGGTGAAAACGGAAAAAAACTTATCAATGAAAAATATAATTGGGACATAATCAATAAACAGATTTTAGAAATTTATAAGAATTTTATCTAATTTTTTTATACTTTTTTTATTTAAAATTAAATAAATACATAATGTTTAAATCTAATAAATTATATATAATATATTAGTATTAATTTTAGAGTAATTTTTTTAATTTTTTCTAAATTTGCTATGATTTGGATTGAATAAAAATTACTAATTAAATTGAGTAGGGATAAGATGAAAGTGGTAGTTTGTCAGAGCTGTGGTGCAAAGTATCAACTTGATGATGAAGATGATATCAATGCATTTGAATGTTCTGTTTGTTCTGGAAATCTGGAGGAATTAGATAGTTTCTCAAATACTGAAGAGAAAGTTTCCTCTGATGATAATCCGCAGAGTCCTTCTGATTTAGTGCTTGTTTATTGTACAAGTTGCGGATTAAAATATCAATTAGATGAAAACGATAACATAAACGAATTTGAATGTAATAGTTGTGGAGGATCTTTAGATTATGTTTCTAATATGGGTTCTACATCAACCGAAACCACTACTTCCACTAATTTTATAGACAACTCACTCACTGAAACCCCACTCACTGAAACCCCACTCACTGAAACTTCTGTTTATAATGATTCTGAAGTTGATGAGATTATTCCTATTCATGCTGAAGCTAATTTTGTAGATGAATCAATTAATTCAGATTCTGAAGTTGATGAGATTATTCCTATTCATGCTGAGTTGAATGCTCAATATGATGATTCTGAAGTTGATGAGATTATTCCTATTCATGCTGAGTTGAATGCTCAATATGATGATTCTGATGATGGCGATTATTATTATGAAACTGCAATACTGCCAGATACATTAGAATCATATGGGGAGGAAGAAATGATTTCTTATGGTTCAATTTATGACTCTTCCCTAGGTGATACTGATGAGATTATTCCTATTCATGCTGAAAAAAGATATATGCAAACTTCAAGAGATATTGCTACTGGCTTCGCTTATCCGGAAGAGGAATATGAAGTAATCGAAGAAGAGCAAAGGCTTGTTGAAGTTACTGACATTCCAGAAGATGAATTGCCTGAATCTCCGGTTTCTTTAGCTAGACAGGAATTGTCTGAAGAGGATCAAAGACTATTTGCAAGAGTTCAAAATGAAATGGTCTTTGACAGTCCTGAGGAATATGAAGCATTTAAGCTTGCACGCTATAAATATTACACTGCTTTATCTGATAATCTTAAAGATGATTATATCCGAAGCATGGATAAAGAATTCTACAAGGAAAGTTCTGTCAAACGCTTGATTAAAAAAGGTGAAGAAAGCGTTAAACGTGGAAACATCACTGCAAGTGAAGAGGATGCATTGGTTACCCAAGAAACAGTTGAGTTAATGAAAGCTCAAAATAGGAATTATGAACCTAAGAAAACATATGCTGATGTCATTATATTGATAGGGGCATTTATTTTAGTTGTTTCTGCTCTATATTATTACTTTGTTAGCCAAATATGGTATGCCTTGATTGCTGTTCTCATAGGTGTTCTCATTTTATGTTTCGGTATTTATAAAAAATACGCTTTCAATAATTATATTACTCGTGGAAGAATCATTCGTGAAAGATTGCTTGCTCTTCCAAATGATTTCTATGTATTTTATGCAGTTCAGCCACCACAATCAAAGGACATCATCAACCATGTAGTTGTTGGGCCTACTGGAGTATACACTATTTTATCTAAAAGATATGATCCTAAAGATTACAGAAACAAAGTTAAATCTGATAATGAAACAGACGCTATGGTGAATGATTCTGCTTCTATCCAAAATTATATGGATAAGAAAAATACTTTGGAGCTTCAGACTGATTATAAGGATAATCAAACAAGATTTGAATTTGGCAATGAGGAGATTCACTTTGTTAACAATAGTCAAATCAAACGTAAAGCTTTAGAGTTAAATGAAGATTTAGCTATTTTCCTTGATCATAAAGGATTCAGCGGAATTTATATTGAACCTCTTATTGGATTTGTAAATGATGATTTAGCTATTTTGAATGTAATTCTTACCAATGAAGACTTGTTCATAGATGAATTGTTCAATAGAATGATTCGTGGACAAAAAAGAATTGATGAATTGACTGTTGCTAAAATAGCAAGATTATTATCTTATTATTCTGCAGATTGTTCTACAGTATAATAACTTAATTTACTTTTTTTATTTTTTTAACTAATTTTTATTTTTATTTTCAAATTATTTTTATATGTTATGTGATTATATGATTTCTAAAATTTTCAATCTTTTAAAAGGTATTAAAAGGAAATATTACACTTTTAGAGTAAAAAGAGTGGCTAAATCATGTGGAAATGATTTGACAGTAAATAATTATTCTTATATCACTCCTAAAACAAGTCTTGGAAAGAATGTTAATTTCAATGGAATGAGAATTCAAGGAACTGCAAATGTGATTATTGGAGACAACTTCCACTCCGGAATTGAATGCATGATAATTACTGATAGCCATAATTATGAAGGTGACGCTATTCCTTACGATGATACTGTAATCTCTAAAGATGTGATTATTGAAGATAATGTATGGATAGGAAATCGTGTTATTATACTTCCTGGTGTAACTATTGGTGAAGGAGCCATTATTCAGGCAGGAAGTGTAGTGGTGAAAGATATTCCTAAATATGCAATTGCTGGAGGACATCCTGCAGAAGTCTTTAAATCAAGAGATAAAGATCATTATGAAATGTTAAAAAAAGAAGGAAAGTTGCACTGATGATTTAATTGATTTTTTTAATCTTGATATTTTTTTTATTGAATTACTATTTTTAAATTTACAATATTAAACTATTTTTAACTAAAAAATTTCATTCATTTTAATTAATTTTAGCTTCAATTTAATGAAGCAAATCCTTAAAGATTGCAATTTCTTTTAATGTCACTGCTTTTAAAATGAAGATGATTGCAAAGTATACAATTACTCCCACTGCAATGGATATCAAGACACTAATAATTCCATTAGGATGCATCATATAGACTACTATTCCCATAATTGCTGATGCTATAATGATTTTTGAAAGTTCCCCAATATTGAATGGCAATCTCATGGTTTTCTTGCTTGCAATAGCTGTTACAGTGAATGCAAGGATATAGCATAAAAGTGTAGCGATAGCTGCTCCAAGAATGTTTAAATAAGGCACAAGCAATAGATTAAGAACTATATTTGAAATTGCTACAACTATCCATAGTTTCCCAAGAATCATAGTGTTCTTTTCTAAAATGAGGATATTGTTTGTAATTCCATACATTCCCATGAATATTGCTCCTAGACAAACAAATGGAGTTACCATATAACCTCCAAGAGCAATTTCCGGGGTTGTTATGATATACAATAATGGTTTGGAGAGCACACTCATTCCCACTCCTGCAGGGATAGTTAATAGAAGATAGTATTTCATGGAATAGCTAAGATACTTGTCTACTTCTGCAATGTTTCCTTTTTCATAATGTTCTGGTAATACTGCAGGAAGAAGAACTGCAAATGGAGATAAAAACATTAATAATATGCTTCCTAATGCATATCCTGGTGAATAGCATCCAACTGCAACGGATCCTATAAGAATTCCAATAACATATTTGTCGCTTGAGTCTACAATCCAGCTAGATACATTGCTTGGAATGGTAGGAAGTGCAAATGCAAGTTGTTCCTTTAAGTTAGACCATTTTCCAAATTCTATTCCCAGGTATTTGACAATTAAGAATGCCATCATAATGAATACTGCAACGTAACCGGTTAAAAGGCCAAGCACTACAGTTTCAATATTATATCCTGCATAGGTAAGGTAAATGCTTACAAAGACCCCAATATAGCTTTGCAAAACAAGGAACAAAGAGTATCTTTTCATTTGCTGGAATGTTCTAAAGAAGCTTATCAGCATAAGGTTCATGCATGCAAAGAATGAAATGATTGTTGTAATGTACAATACCTGCATGCTTCCATTGAATAATGCATTTGCGATTGTATTTCCAAACAATAGGAACAATAGGCAAATGATCAATGTAGAAATGAATGTAAGGGTAATCATTGGATAGAATGAATCCTTAATCTTTTCCTTATCCTTTTCAGCAGAGAGGAATCTCACCATTGTGTATGGAAGACCAAGATTTGCAATATTTGGAACAAGTGCGATTGTGGTGTTTACCTGTGCCCACATACCATATTCTGCTGTGGTAAATGATTTTGTTATGATTGGAATAAAGATTAGGCTAGAGAGAGTGATTAGGATGTTTGTCAATCCCACTAACCCTATCCTTTGTATAAATCGCACATATTCGCTCATTCAATCACTTTTTTTATTTTTTAGTTTTTTATTTATTTAATTAATCAAAATGAGAATAATTATTTTAAAATATCCTTAAAAATAGTTTTATCAAAGTTTTTAAAGAAGTAATCCTTATCATATTCTTGAATTGATAAGTTTTCATTGTTTATGTAATTAATTAGTTCTTCACTGTTTTTAACCTTTTTTACAATATCCTTATCTATCAAATCATCAAGATATTCCACTCCTGGAACATCTATAATGAAAGTTTTGCAGTAAAAGGCAAGCCCTTCATAGATTGCAGTAGAAAATGCTCCCACTTGATAATTGCTTTTTGCAAATAATTCATACAATGGAGGCTCGCTTTTATCAATTACAGTAAAATTATTGAATTCAGTAACTGCTTTTGTCAAATAATCGTAATTTTCCTTCCAAGTCCCATATTCTCCAGGATGCAATTTGTAGATAAAATTATAATTTTTATCATTATTGTTTGCACTATTAATATTTTTAGCTATTTCATATGCCAATTTAGATAAGTATTTTCCAATAACTCCCTGTGAGATAAAAAGCATTTGTTTTTGATTTGTTTCTCCATTCTCTTTATTTTCTTCATCATTTCCCTTATTTTTATTTTCAGCTATTTTCATATAGGTTTTTGAGTTTTCCTCAAAGTATGGGAATCCCATTGAAATTATGTTTTCCTTATCTATTGGGAATGGACAAGAATTCTTCCAATAATCTCCAAAACTAAGTATTTTATCGGGGAAATATTCAATTTCCTTAATCTCATTATTGATTTTCATTGTATTTTCTGGGTAACTATATCCTAAATGGTATGGGCTTATGGTTCCATGCTGCAATTCAATGAGTTCTATGCCCATTTTCTTGCAAGCTGCAACTAATGCCTTATTTTCATAAGCTACAACTAGAAATACTTGTTTTGGCTTTCTCTTTTGAAGAAGTTCAATATACTTTTTATAATCATATTGGAAATTGAGAATATGGTCTTCGATGATTCTAAACAAATCAATTTCAATTTTAAAAATAGACTCTAACTCATTTTTTACAGTATCAATAAATCGTTTTTCTTCTTCTGTAAATGGAACTTTTCCCCTATTCCTTGATTTATGAATAAATGAACCTAAAAGGATTCTATCATTGAATTTAACATGATTTTCTTTAATGTTTGCATTATTCCTAAAGTGCTTATTGAGGTAAGGAGATTCTATTGTTTCAAAACTTTTTCCATAGTCGTTTAAAGTGTCGTTTAAAAAATAGCTATAGCTATCCTGATATTCATCTTCACAGATTACTTTTCTAGGATGATCAAAAATTAAAACATCAACTGTTTCATTTCCACTTAAGGGATTTGATAGAACACTGTTTTTAGCAAAAGGTAAGAATGATTCTACTTTGTCCAATAAGGAAAGACTTGATTGCTGAGCAGATTCAAAAACATTGGTCTTTCTTGTTATTTCGTAGTATAAATACATTCTGATTAATTGCCAAGGATAGCAATCTTGAATCTCCTTATGATTTAATTCATATTTCTCTTCAAGATTCCAAATCTTTTGACAAATTTCTTTTACAGTAAAAGTCATAAAAATTCCTTAAGATAAAATTTTATTCTAGTTTATTCCAAGTATTCAAATTTAATCAATTCATCTTCAGCAATGTCTATTTTTGCTTTTTTGCCAATCACATTAGTTATTTCACTTGGTGAAATTCCTGTTCCAGGTCTTTTGTATGTAAGCATATCTTCTGAAATGATGCTTCCCTCTTTGATTTCTTCTTTGGCTATAATTGAGCGTCTTGCCTGTTTTCTTGATTCTCTCTCACAGGGGAGTGGAACTTTATCATATTGTCCATTGATTGTTTTAATAAGCTCTATGTTCTTATTGAATTTTCTAATGTCTTCCGGATCCATTCCATGATAATGGTCATTTCCCTGTAATGTTTTATCTAAAGTATAATGCTTTTCAAGGATGGTTGCACCATAAAGATAAGCGGTTGTTAAAATAAGCATATTTTCATCAGGTTTTGTGTGATCTGAGTAGCCTATCTCATAATTTGGATATAAATCCTTAAGGTTTTTAATCATCAAAAGGTTTGCATCACTATTGTCTGTAGGGTAGGAAAGGACACAATGCATGATTCCGATTCCAGCTTTTCCATTAGTGTATTTCTCATTTGTTTCTTCTATTGTATCAATAGCTAATTTTATCTCTTCAAGATTGGAAGCGCCAGTTGAAATAATGATGTCTTTTCCTTTTTGTGCTATTTTTTTAATGAAAGGAATGTTTGTAAGGTCGGATGAGGATATTTTATAAACATCCATAAATTCATCCAAATAATCAATGGAATCAAAATCAAAAGGGGTTGATAAAAACACAATTCCTATTTCTTCACAGTATTCGGCTATTTCTCTGTATTCTGCTTCTCCAAATGAGTCAAATTTTTTGAATAATTCATATTGTGAAGTGGTAGGCTCTTCATTTGTATCCCAATATGCAGGAGAATTTTTAGAAGCTATTGTGTTTGCTTTATATGATTGGAACTTAACTGCATTGCAACCTGCATCTTTTGCTTCCTTTACCATTAATTTCGCTGCATCCATATTGCTGATGTTTTCTTTTTTAGCAATATCATAGTAGTTTACACCAATTTCAGCTATTAAAAATGGTTCTTCATTGAATATGCTCATTTTTTCACCTTTTTGATAGATTATTGATTGATAAATATTATTTTTTATTCTCTTCCTTCCACTCTTCATAAGACTGTTTAATTAACTTTTTAATATTATCAAAACCATGCTTTAAATCCACTTCGCCCATTCTTTTATTCATCTCACATCTTAATGGGTAGTCTTCGATTGTGTTTTCAAATGTTTCTCTTATTTCCTCTTTGGAAACTTCAGATCCTAAACCTAAATTAATGAATCCATGTTCCACATTTCCAAAGATATGGCTTAATTCTCTTTCATTTTGACATAGGCAAATGCATGGAACTCCAAGTGAAGCTATTTCATACATGGTTCTTCCAGCAGATGTAAATATCAAATCTGCATCATGCATGTGTTCGCTCATGTTTTTGACGTTTTCATAGATTTCTATTCTTTCATTATCCTTGTATTTCTCTTGGATTTCCTTTTTATTGGCATAGCCGAGTCCCAATATGATTTCAATATTGTTTTTGTAATTGCTTTCCAAAATTGATTCAAGGACTTTTTCGGTGAGGTTATTTGGATCGGTTCCTCCAAATGTTAGAAGAACCTTATTCACATCCTCTTTTATTTCCTTAAATGATTGATAGTTGAATTCATCTTTTAAGATATAATATTTATGTCCTGAGTAAAGATTTTGAAGGGGTATCTTATGTTCATACAATGCATCAAAGACCATATGAGCATATTTCACTCCTCCACCGAGGTCTTCAAAATTGACTATGAAGAATCCTTTGTCCCTAAGGGTTTTTGTATACTTTGAATTTGTGTTAAGTATGTCGTTAATTATAATGTCTGGGTCATATTCTACAATTTTTTCAATCAAGTCTCCTTCATCGCTATGATGAGTAATGTAAGGATAATTGTTATTTTTGATAATTTCAATTCCTAAAGGCTGTCCTTCATCAAGCAAGAAAATCACTTCATGATTAACTAATTTGGAAGCTATTGACAATCCTCTGTAGATATGTCCTGTTCCTATTTCGTGGGAAGCGTCTGCTTTTATCAGGATTTTCTTTTTCTTTAGTATTCTCTCAGCAACCCACCAGTCTTCATAATTGTCAATGTCAATGCTTTCCTGTTTGGAGATTTCAATAAGTCCGATATTGTCTCCAAGACGGCTGTTTTCCTTTACAAACTCTCTTTTTGTAGCAAAAATGCTTCCAGTTTCCTTATATGCTTTTGGAAGATATTGTCTATTTACTCTCTCCTTATAAAGTGGGAAATACTTTTTATTTTCCTCATCATAACCCCAGCTTAAGTGTCTGTCATCCACTACACTTATAATGGTGTCATGGTATTCATTATCATTATTTGGATTCAATAGGGTTTCAATAGCTAAATCTAAGGTTTTTGTTTTAAGTAGTGGGGAGGTAGGCTGTACTGTAATTACAACATCATACTCTTCATCACTTAATTTCTCTTTTTGAATTGTAGCATCATAGATAACTGGATCAAGAGGGATTGAGTCTTCTGCGAGTTTTCCATCTCTTTTTACTGTTTCTGCACCGAACTTCTCTGCAATGAATTTTATTTCATTGTCATCAGTTGTTACAATCACATCATCAACATAATCTGACGCCTTTGCCATTTCTATTGTATGTGCAATAAGGGGCTTTCCTCCAAGAAGACGTATGTTTTTACGTGGAATTCCTTTAGAACCTCCTCTTGCAGGAATTACAACTAGAATTTTATTATCTTTATACATTTTAAAACCTTTAGCTATTGATTATTTTATCTAATTTTATTAAATTTTAAAAAATATTATTAATTAAGACAAACTAATAATAGTATATTATTAATTAATATTAAGTTTTATTAAATATTATACTAAAATAAATATTGTAGATAAAATTTATTGAGATATTTTATTAAAGATAAAATTTTATGATTAATTACTTAAGAAATTTTTAAGGTGTAATGATGGCTAGTGTGAAAGAGATGGCTAATACTTTAATAAAAAGAATAAATGATTTAGCTACTCCTGTTAAGATTATGCATGTTTGTGGTTCTCATGAACATACTATCATGGAACATGGTATCAGATCTTTGCTTCCTCCTGAAGTTGAGATTGTAGCAGGGCCGGGATGTCCTGTTTGTGTTGTTCCTTCAAGAGAAATTGATGAATGCTTGCAATTGATTGAAAAGGGAGTTACTGTAACTACCTTTGGAGATATGTTAAGAGTGCCAGGTTCCAATGGTTCCCTTGCTGAAGCTAAAGCTGAAGGTGCTGATGTAAGGGTTGTTTATGGTATTCCAAATGCAGTGGAAATTGCTGAAAAGCTTGACAATGATGTTGTATTCATGTCTGCAGGATTTGAAACAACCGCTCCTGCAACTGCAGCAGAATTATTGAAAAAACCTCCTGAAAACTTTTCAATCGTTTCTTGTCACAGATTGATTCCACCAGCTATTGACTTTTTAATCAATTCTGGAGAAACCAATTTAAATGCATTGATTGAACCTGGACATGTCTGTACAATTTTAGGAACTGAACCCTTTGAAAAGTTCTCAACTGAATATGGCATTCCTCAAGCAGTGGCTGGTTTTAATCCATTGGATATCTTAATGTCTGTCTATATGATTTTAAGACAAATTGATAATGGAACTCCAAGGATAGATAATGAGTATAAGCGTGCTGTTAAAACTGAAGGAAATGTAATCGGTAAAGAAATGATGGATGAGGTTTTCCATGTTGAAAGCAGAGAATGGAGAGGTTTCCCTAAGATTCCTGATTCAGTATTGGAGGTCAATGATGAGTTTTCCCAGTGGGATGCAAGGAAAAAGTATGACATTGAAGTAAAAGATGTTACTGAAGCTCCTAAAGGTTGTATCTGTGGTCCAATATTGAGAGGTATGGCTAAGCCAACCGATTGTAAATTATTCAGAAAAGCATGTAATCCAATGCATCCTATTGGTGCATGTATGGTAAGTAAGGAAGGAACCTGTAATATTGCTCATAGATATAGCAGATAATCATTTAATTTCATAAATTTGCATTTAAATACAGATATTTAACATAGAATCTTTTATAATTGAGGTTTAATAATGGTAAAAATAGAAGCAATAGCTGTAGATGTTGATGGAACAATTACAGATGACAGAAGACGAGTTTGCCATAGTGCATTGGATGCTCTTCGCAAAGCGGAAGATGCAGGAATTCCAGTAATCATTGCCACTGGAAACATTTCCCATTTCACTTATGCGGTGGCTACACTTGTTGGAACTACTGGAGGATTTGTATGTGAAAATGGTGGAGTCATCTATCAAGATGGATACAATGATAATAAAGTAATTGTGTTAGGAGACATTTCCAAAGCTCAAAAGGCTTATGACTTTTTGCTTGAAAAATTCGGTGATGACATTCCATTTAAGATTGTAGAAGATTCCGATGCAAGGGTTTCTGAAATTTGTTTCTATAAGAATATGGATTCAGAGCCACTTAAAGAGCTATTAAAGGACTTTGATGTAGAGGTTTATGATAGCGGTTTTGCACTTCATTTGACAGATCCTGAAGTCGATAAGGGAACAGGGCTTGTTGAATTGGCTAAGCTTTTGGATTATAATATTGAAAACATCATGTGTGTTGGCGATAGTGAAAATGACATTGACTTTTTACGTGCTGGAGGATTTAAGGTTGCAGTGGCTAATGCATGTTATGAACTAAAGGAAATTGCTGATTATGTTTGTGAGAATAAATATGGTGATGGAGTAGCAGAAGCTATTGATAAGTTTGTTTTTAATGAATAGAGAGAAGATTATAATTTTATCAGTTATTTTATTTTACTTTCATTTTTAATGTGTGATAATATGTTATATGAATTGGCTGAAGAGGCAAAAAGGGAAATTTCAAAATATTGTGATGATTATGAAATCTATTTGGAGAATTCTGAATTGTTGCAATTGGATTCTCAAAAGACAGATTTGAATTTTGCTAAGGAAGAAATTAGTTTAGGCATTGGAATAAGGGTTATTAAAGATGGTTCAGTAGGATTTGCTTTCACATCAGATATGGGTGAAATTGCAAAAACCTGTGAAAATGCTTATTTGAATTCCAAGCTTAATTCAAAGGATGAAAATTTCTCTTTCGCCGAAGTGGAAAAATTGCCAAAAATCAATGGTACTTTTGATAAGAAATTCAGAGAAATCGATTTGGATGAACTAACAAGTTCCCTAAAATCTGTATTGAATTGCATTGAAGATAATGGCTGTCAAACCACTTCTGGAGGATTTTCAGCAGCAGAAGGAGAAGTATTGATTGTAAACTCCAATGGTGTTGAAGCTTATGATAAATCTACCGGATTTGCATTGGGAGTTTCAATAAATGCCATAAAAGATGGGGATTTGGCAACTGCTTATGACTCAGCATCCTCATGTCTTTATGATTTGGATGGAATCAAATTAGCTGAAGACTTATGTGATTTGGCAAAGTCATCTTTAGGTGGAGAGCATGTAGAGACTTCAGATAAGGATGTCATATTGGATTATCATGCAGTAACTGGATTATTGTCCACATTTATGAGCGGTTTCAGTGCAGATAATGTTCAAAGAGGAAGATCAAGACTTGCTGGCAAAATCGGTGATAAAATAGTTACTGAAAATCTTTCCATTTTTGATGATGGAACTGTTGAAGGCGGTTTAAACTCTGGTGTCAGTGATGATGAAGGAACTGCTTCAAGAAGAACTACTTTAGTTGAAGATGGTGTTCTAAAAGGATACTTGTATGATATTTATACAGCAAATAAGGATGGAGTAAAAAGCACTTCAAACGGATTTAGAGGCTCTTATGCAGGAACTCCTTCTGTAAGCGGTTCAAATATTATCTTTGATTTTAAAGACCGTGTTTTGGAAGAAGAAATAAGTGATGCTTTTTTAGTGACTGATGTTTTAGGTGCACATACAGCAAATCCTATTACTGGCGACTTTTCAGTTGAAGCAAGCAATTCATTTTTAATTGAGAATGGTGAAAAGAAACCTATTAAAAAAGCTATGATTTCAGGTAATATCTATGATTTATTAGGTGATGCTGTAGCTGTAGGTGATGAGGTAAAGCAAAGAGGATCTTTCATTATTCCTAAATTGCTTTTACATGATTTAAGAGTGGTGGGCAACTAATCCCACCAGAAAATTAGTTTTAATTTATTTTTATATTTTTTACTTCTTTTATT
>JAFRCZ010000004.1 GCA_017404125.1 Methanobrevibacter sp. | reverse complement strand
TGATAACTTGGATTCTACCGATTCTTCCAGTTCTTTGGAGCTCTCTTAAATCTAAATCGTTGCTTAAAAGACCTTCAGTTTGCCCGAAAACCGCACCTACTACATCAGGTTTTTCTACGATTCCGTTAGCATTGATTTGAGCGTGAATAAGATATTTAGTTGTAGTTAATTCTACACCTTTTCCCATAATAAGCCTCCTTTGAGCTTTCTAATGGATAATTTAAGGCTAGTAATTCGTAGAATTGTTATCATAACCAATATCTTCATGATAATTTAAAACCTATGAATAATTTTTATTATCCTTATGATAATTTACCATTGAATAATCTATATTTTTACCTTCAGTTTTAAACATTTTATAATTAATAATACCTCATTTTAGTTTATTTTAAACGTGTTTTGCACTAATTAGTTTAATTTAAACTTCTTTTGATTGAATAATGATTTAAAATTAATTATTCTAATTAAGATTTAGCATAATAACAATTTTTACTACTAGCTTAATTATAATTAATTTTAATTAATAAATTGTTAATTCATAATTGATTATAATTTTAAATTATACTGTAATTTGTAATAAATTGATTAATTAATTTTAATAAATTAATTGATAAAGCAGATACTTTTATAGAATTTCTGGAATATAAAATAGCCAAACTATACTTTGAAACTATTGAATGTACATAGATATTCTAATTTAAGATCATATAAAAAAAGATAGTTGTTTGATTAAAATTTAAAGAATATTATTTAATATCCCTAAATATTTTTAAGCTTATTTAGTTTCAAATATCTAATGATTTAAATAACGGTTTGATTAAAAATCTTATTGATTTTAATGATTGGTAAAAGTAGTTTAATATAAGCTAATTTAAAAAAACTCAATGAATAATTGTTATTTTTATCTTATAATTAATATATGTTGTTTAAATAAGTAAAAACTTATTCTGAATTTATTTTATAATGATTAGTTTAATTTAATTGATAATAATATATATTCCTTTCACCTTTAGTCTTTAATTTTAATAATAATTGTAATAATTGTAATTAGTAATGAATTAATTAATGTTTGAATTAATTAATATTGTAATTATAATTTAATATCATTTTTATATGATTTTAGTATCCACATAATATTATCTTTATTATAATATATAAATCATTTTATATTTTTCTCGTCATTCGATATTTTAAGATTTATTAGAAAATTTTATTAAATATTTTATAGATAATTTAACTTGTAATTAAAAAACTTTTATATCAGTTTTGATTATTCTAATTAATTTCAATTATTCTAATTAATTTTATTTTTAAATGAGGTGTTAAATTGGCTAAAATCACTCCTAAGGATTTACTTAAAAAATCATCTAAAGTGATTGACTTGGATGATGTTGACATTACTAAATATAATTTTTCAATAGAAGATTTAGATGATGAAAAAGGCAAAAACTATTCCTTGTTGAAAAAGATCTTGGATTCAAGTTCAGCTTGTCAAGTATCTGATGCTTACTCCTCTGTATCTGGCCGCAGTGGAGTTATTGACGGATTAAAAGCAATGAATGACAATAAGGTATATGGTAAGATTTTCACTGCAAAAACAAATACTGATGACTGGGGAACTTCTCTAATGGCTATGGACAATGCCCAAGAAGGGGAAGTCTTATTTATTTACTCATATGGCAAGCCTGCTTCTGTCTGGGGAGAATTGGCTTCTACCTGTGCTGGAGAAAAGGGAATAGCTGGAACTGTGCTTTATGGATGGGCAAGAGATATGGATGCCCTTGTAGATTTGGATTATCCAGTATTTGCGCTTGATTATCTTCCAAATGCAGGAAAAGCATTAGGTCTTGGTGAAATTAATATCGATTTGGAAATTGATGATGACATTATAAAGCCAGGTGATTTTGTATTTGGAGATCAAAATGGTGTAGTTGTTATTCCTAAGGAATTGTTCCATGAAACTATGGTGGCTACATTCAATGTAAAAGTTAAGGAAAGCCATATCATTAAAGAGTTAAAAAAAGGCAGATTATTATCTGAAATCATTGGGTTAAACAGATAATTCTCTTTTAAGATATTTTTAAGAAGGTAATTTTTACCTTAATTTTTCTTTTCTATTTTATTTTTTCTATTTTATTATTTCTTTTTTTAGTTCTATTCTTACTTTTTTCTATTTTTACTTTTTTTATTCTATTTCTATTTGAGATAAGGTCTCTCCAATAGCTTCATTAATGACTAAACTGGCTAAATTGTCGTAAGGTGTTTCGCTTTTATTTATCAAGACCAGTTTTGAACCGTTGAAGTAATTTATCAATCCTGCAGCCGGATAAACAACAAGTGAAGTTCCTCCAATTATCAATGTGTCTGCATTTGAGATATAATTGATTGATGAGCTCAAGACCTCATTATTCAAAGGCTCTTCGTAAAGAACAACATCTGGCTTTATGATTCCTCCACATTCACATCTTGGAATTCCATCACTTCTTATGATATAATCCAAGCCATATTCTCTCTTGCAAACTTGGCAATAGTTTCTGTGAATGCTTCCATGAAGCTCTAATACGTTTCTGCTACCTGCCTTTTGATGCAATCCATCAACATTTTGTGTGATGACTGCTTTCAGTTTTCCTACTTTCTCAAGCTCTGCCAATTTAATATGTGCAGCATTTGGTTCTGCATCTTGAAAAACTAGATTTTCCTTGTAATAATTGAAGAATTCTTCGGTATGGTTTAGATAATAGCTGTGGGATACTAATTGTTCTGGACTTGCCCCATACTTTTTTAAGCTGTTAAAGATTCCACTTTCAGATCTAAAGTCAGGTATTCCACTTTCTGTAGAAACTCCTGCTCCTCCAAAGAAGACAATATTGTCTGAATTGTTTATGATTTCCTGTAACTGGCTAATTTTAGTCATATTCTTATTTTTATTGCTGTTTATTCTTATTTTTTTCTTAAATTCCATAATCTTTATATATTACCCCCTATAATTATTATTAATCAATTGTTTGTTGATTAAAGAATGAATATTGGACTATTAAAAAGTTTTTATTAGAATTTTTTAGTAATCCTTTTTAAGAAGAAATTTTTTTATATATAAAGGCATCGAAACATTTATATATTATAATGTCATTATATTAAGATGTACTAATGTTTATTTTTAAGGTGATTTGATGAAATTTCTAGGAAACATTTCACACCTTGCCAATTCTGGAAAGCTTATCGTTAAAACAACCAAGACTCCTCCTGCAGGAGCTTTTGTTTTTACTAATGACAAGCAGAAAATAGGTAAGGTATATTCTATTTTTGGCCCAGTTAAAAATCCATATGTTTCTGTAAATATCTTTAGGTCAGTTAATAGAAGAGATCTTGAAAGTAGACATGGTGAAAAACTATTTGTTTCCACTAAAAGCGAAATGGAAAAATTGAATAAGAAAAACAAGAATTCCAAATCTAAAAGGAGTTCAAAATCTAATTCCAGAAAATCTAGAAATAAGAAATCAAATTCCATAAGGAGAAACAAATAAATAATTTTTAAAATTTATTCTCTATTCATTTTTTAGAGAAACAAAATTATTCCCATTTAAATTAGAGAAACAAATTTATTCTCTTTTAAATTTGAGAAAATTATAAAATTGATATATAAATTAATATAATAGGAGAGATTAACCCGAAAGAAGGATTATCTGAAGAAGTTCTTCAAAATTCTCAAAGAACTTCAAGAAGAAGACAAAAAGATGACTCTGAGCCAGAAAAACAAACCGTATGTCCTCAATGTGGATCAACTGATTTGATTGGAGACTATGAAAGGGCAGAAGTGGTTTGTGCTAACTGTGGATTAGTTATTGATGAAAACCTTGTAGATATGGGTCCTGAATGGAGAGCATTCGACCATGAACAAAGAGACAAACGTACAAGAGTAGGTGCTCCTATTACTTACACT
>JAFRCZ010000039.1 GCA_017404125.1 Methanobrevibacter sp. | reverse complement strand
TGTAGATGTTTTAAGGTTAAGACTTAGACAAAGCTCAAAGGATCTGATTAATAGCAATCGCAGCTATTTCAATATTCTAAAAAGTTCATTCATCTTTAAGAATCCTGATAAATTGTTTGAAACCAAATTATCTGATTATAATCAATTGGTTGATAAACTAAGCATAAATTCAAAGAATTTTGTAGAGAATAAAGAAAGAAATCTTGAAAGATTGAGGGATTCTTATATCTTAACAAATCCTAATGTCCTATTTGAAGATAAATCTAAGGATTTCAATAGGATAAAAAGTGATTTGGGATATTATTCTAATAGTTTTATATTTAATAAGGAGAGACAATTGGATAAATACAGAGATTCTTATATATTGAATAATCCAGAATTGGTCATTAAAGAAAAATCAAGGGATTATGACAATGTCTTAAGGGATTTTAAGTATTCCTCCGATAGACTGTTTAAATCTAAAGAAGATGACTTAAAGGAAATTAAAAATAATTATATTATTAGAAATCCTGATAAACTTTTAATTTATGAAAAAAATACTGTTGGAGGGTATATGGAAAAATTATCAGTTTTAAATCCTTTAAATACATTAAAAAGAGGTTATACAATAACGAAACATGAAGATAAAGTGATAAAAAGTAAAAAAGATTTGGAAATCGGTGATGAATTGGAAGTTAAATTTGATGACGGTTCTGTAAACACTAAAGTTGTAGATTTGAAAGATTAAATTTTAGCACTGAGGTGTGAAATATGGAAAATTATGAAGAAAAAGATGTAATTTCATTTGAAGAAGCAAAAGAAGATAAAGAAATCAGTTTTGAAGAAAGTTTAGAAGAATTGGAAAGCATTGTTAATAGATTGGAATCAGGCGATGTTCCATTGGATGATGCTATCAATGAATTTAATAGGGCTATGATTTTAGTGAAAGCTTGTGATGACAAATTAAAAAATGCAGAAAAAGCAATTGCTAAAATAGTAAAAGAAACCGATGATGTAGTTGATTTTGACATTGAATGATTATCGTAAATAAAAAATAGAAATAAAGAAGATATCAATCTTCTTTTTTTTTAATTTATTTTAACTTTTTTTTTAATGAACTTGAGCAAAACTCATTACTGATTTTTGCTGTTTTTTAATAAACCTGAGTATATTCCAACAAATACTCAGAGTAATTCTTATCGAGTATTCTAAGTGCAGAAGCATACTGTGGACTTGTAGCGGACCTTTCCTCTACAAGGTTTCTCAAGCTGCTGTTTTTCATGTGTTCCCTAACTTCCCTTAAGACGAAGTCAATGGTGTTCTTATTGTATGCTTCAAGCTCTTCCCTACTCATTTCATAAAGATTGTAGGTCTCTAAATCATAGTTCTTGGTTGGGCTCATAAGCACATTAATATAACTGTAATACTCGCCTATGTCATCAAAGAATGCATCCACACCCATATATGCAAGAAGTGGAATGAACTGTGCTTCTGCGAATGGGAATATCAAGTAGCTGGATGCTTTCATGTTTTGCCTAAGTGCAACAATCAAGTCAACCAAATCCCTTGGATGAAGGAGAAGGTCATCTGCATTTGCTATAATGAATCCATTGTATCCAAGTTCTTCAAGTTCCTTTAGGCATTTGATGCGCAAGTCAATGTATTTGCTTCCTTGGATGACTGCTATTTCTTTATCTTCAACGAGTTTTGCTTTTTCAATTGTTTGATTAACGCTCCACTGTGCTATTTCCCTTTCAACGTCATAAGCTGAGGATTCATCATCAGCTATGGAAAAGTCATCCCTGTTGATTATTGCTGGGCTTTCCAAATCTCCAAGCTTCCCATATCTTCCAGGGCCGTCATGGCTTTTGATTTCAAATTGTTTCATTTTATCCTTGATTCCTTATTTTTATAATTCAATTAATTATCTATTCCTTTTTA
>JAFRCZ010000038.1 GCA_017404125.1 Methanobrevibacter sp. | reverse complement strand
TATAGCTTCTGATGAAAACGGTTATATCATATTTAACAATACATTTTTGCATAATGATGACATGACCGGGCTCGCTATGATGTTAAGCTATAATTTCACTTCACTTCCAGCAGGCAAATATAATGTCACATTCAAGTCTGATGGATTTTTTGAATTAAACAGCAAAGCTGAAATTACTGTAAATAAAATCAATGCAACAATCAAGGCAACTAATGCTAAAGATTATTATGGCAAAATCATTCATTATGCTTTCCAGATAGTTCGTGCAGGAACTGATGACCCGATAAAATGTGCTAATGTCGAATTTAAGATAGTTGCTTCAAATATTGATGCAGTTAGAAATCTTACTTCCAATTTAACTGGATGGTGTGTCAGCCCTGATTTGAATTTAAGTGTAAATACATATAATTTAACTCTCTCATCAATTGATGATAATTTAAATTGCAGTGCTGTTAAAAAGAATTTAACTATAAATCAAGCAACACCTGTATTAACAGCTTCCAACAGGACAATTTATTATAACTCTGGTTATTCAGCTATAGTACAATTGAAAAACAAACAAACAGGAAAAGCAGCGGCAAATGCTTATGTTTTATTAAGAGTGTATACCAGTTCTAAAAAATACACTGATTTCTTAGGATTGACCAATAAAAATGGAAAAATCTATTTAAGCACTCCACTTTCTGTTGGAAAACATAAGGTAATTATCCGTACTGCTGACACCAATTATAAAGAAAGCAAAATTACAAGATATATAACTGTTAAAAAGGCTACTGGTAAATTTACTGCTTCCAAACTTACAACCTATTATAAATCTGGTAAAATCTATGAGATTAAGTTAACTAATGCTAAAAATAAGAAGCCAATGTATTATTCCAATGTGAATATTAAGGTTTATATTTCTAAAAACAAGTATTATAATTATACTGGCACTACAAATGGGTCAGGAATAATTCAACTTAAGATCGGTTATACACCTGGAACTTATAAGGTTGTAATTAGCTCTGCTGACAAAGGTTATAGCGCAAAAGCAATAACTAGTCAGATCAAAGTGACTAAATCTCCTATTAAAATAGCTCCTACTGCATTAAAAGTTAAAAAAGGAAAATACTTTAAAGTTAAGGTAAGCAGTACCAAGTCTAAAAAAGCCCTTGCTTCTGTTAAAGTGAAAGTAAAGGTTTACACTGGCAAAAAGTATAAGACATATACCATTAAAACCAATAAGAAGGGAATTGCTAGTTTAAAGATTAGTCAAAAAGTAGGAAAACATAAAGTAGTTCTTTCACCTGGAAGTCCTTCTTTATATTCTGCTAAGGCTCTAACTAAGACTTTATCAGTTACAAAATAAATTTAGATTTAATTTAGTTTAGTTTAATTAAGAGATTTATTCTCTTAATCTTTTTTTATTTTTTAAAATAAGTTTTTTAATTTTTTAATAGTTTTTTGTCTATTTTTTTAAAATAAATTTTTATGAATTTTTAATAAATATCATTTTTTTTAAAATTTTAATTTAAAAAGAGAGCATTTATTATTTTAAATCATCTGTATTGATTAAATCACTGTTCATTAGTGATTTCATTGTATCAATATCTATTTGTCCTGGAGCTGTATTGTCATTCACTACTGCAAATGTGAATGGTGCATTGAATTTAGCTGCAATCACTCTTGTATAGCTTCCCAATTCCCCCATGGAAATGGCTACAACATTGTCGAAATGAGATAAGATAGGTAAGATTGTCATTGTGTCTTCAAGGGTATTTGGCATAACAGCTATCTTTGCAATGTCTCCAAGCTGCTTTTCCTGAATTACAATGTCCATAAGTATATCAAGTTCTGGAGTCTGCTTGAAGTTATGATAAGAGATGATGGATGTAACTCCTGTTTCTGTAATTGATTCTATAAGTTCCCTGTCTGTCTGAAGCTCAACATCAACATAATCTGCAACATCACAGCATTCTCTAAGAATAGCTATTCTATCTTCTTCACTGCCTCTAAAGGATCCTCCTTCCTTTGCAGTTCTGTTGGTAGCTATTGTTGGAAAATTGATCTCCTCTATGATTTCCTTTACAATCTGCGGGTTAGGATTATCCATGCCGTCTATTCTAAGCTCTAGAATATCTGCTCCCTTAATAATGCAATCATTAGCTACCTTCAGGATATCTTCCTTATTCCTTTGAAATATTGGAATAGCTATTTTGGTTTCACTGTACACGCTTGAACCTCATTTGAAAACTATATTATTTTTCATTTATTTTCTATCTACTTATATATTTAACTTATTTAATTAAATACTTAATTGATTTTAAATAAACTTTTTTATAATTTTTGCATTTTATCTGATTAAGATAATAATTAGAAAGATTAATTAGAATTATATTTAAAATTTCTTAATTCAAATAATTAAAAATATTAACTATAAGGATAAAAGATATAATTGATATTATGAAAGTGGTAGCTATTGGTGCAGATATTTCAAGCAATGATGTTTCTGTTTCCGATTCATTAGTTGAAAATATTGAAAGAGACATTCCAAAGCTTTTGGAATTGGGAGCTAAGAAGGCAGCTTTAACAAATATAACTGGTGATGATGTTGTAATCACTGCATTTGTTGAAGATGACCTATTGGAAACAGTCAATGCAGGAATTGTGGAAATATTAAGGAATAATGCAGAAAACTTTGGAGACTTGGATGGAATCTCAAATGATCCCAACAATGCTGGAGAGGGAATCTCCTATGCTGAGGCAAATCTTGAAGAGGGATTCTATCAGGATGCTATAGTAATGGCTTTCGACACTTATGGAGGGGAATCATTTGTAGCGAAAGTTGCAAATTCCGCTATTGAAGCTGCAAGCGGCATGAATGCTGTAACTGGAGTAAGCGATAAGATAGGCACAAGAACAGATATTCCTGGTGTAGGCTATGTATCCGGTGATGATACGGATGACCCTGTCGTAGTGGTTTCCGTCAATGAATTGGAACAGATTGCTGTAGTTGCAAGTGCAATGATTGGAGCTGCTTTAGGAAATAAAAACACCTATCTTGTAAAGAGGCACACTCCTTGCAATGTGCTTCCAGGAAGTGTCTTGGTATCTGTAACTGCATTAATGAATGGAAATATGATTGATTTATCTATACCATTTGAAAACAAAACAAGAATTTTAGGATAAGTGTCATTTTAATTGATTTTTGATACCATTATTTTAATTATTTTTAATAAAGTGTTATTTTAATTTAGTCTACATTTAATAATTCTTTATTAAATTTTTTTACTATTTTTTCAATATTTTAATATAATGAATAACTATATAATATTTAAAAACGATATATTATAATGATTAATAATTTCTAAAATTATTAACTTTTTACACTTATGAATATTATTTAAAATTTAGATTGTGATTAATATGATAATATTAAATGAAAATACAAAATGCTTGGTACAGGGAATTACAGGAAAGCAAGGCCAATTCCATACTGAGCAAATGATGAAATACAATACAAACATTGTAGCAGGTGTAACTCCAGGTAAAGGCGGTCAAGAAGTTTGTGGAGTTCCTGTTTTTGATTCTATTGAAGAAGCTAAGGAAAATGTGGATGTAAATGCATCCATCATATTTGTGCCAGCTCCTTTTGCAAAGGATGCTGCATTTGAATCCATTGAGCATTTGGATTTGGTTATCATTATTACAGAACATATTCCTATTCATGACACTATGGAAATAATGGCTTATGCTAAAGAAAAAGGGGTAACCGTCATTGGACCAAACACTCCTGGTGTAATCTCCCCTAAAGTTGGAAAGCTTGGTATTATGCCAACTCATATCTTCTCTGAAGGTGATGTAGGGGTTATTTCCAGAAGCGGTACATTGACCTATGAGATTGCAAGCCAATTGACCCGTGCAGGAATCGGACAAAGCACTTGTGTAGGTATTGGTGGAGACCCTGTTATCGGTACCCCGTACATTGAAGTCTTGGACATGTTTGAAAATGATCCAGAAACAAAGGAAATCGTATTGATTGGTGAAATCGGTGGAGGAGCTGAAGAAGCGGCAGCGGAATACATAAAAGACAACATTACTAAGCCTGTTGTAGCTTACATTGCAGGTCTTTCTGCACCACCTGGAAAAAGAATGGGTCACGCAGGAGCTATCATTGCCGGTAACTCAGGTACTGCAAAAAGCAAGATGGAGGCTTTAAGCGCTGCTGGTGTAAAGGTGGCAAATAAACCTTCTGAAATCGTAGAATATATTAAAGAAGCTCGTGGAGAATAGATATTCTCCTTTCTTATTTTTTTATTTTTATAATTCATATAAGAATCAACAATTGATCAACCATTAATTTAACTGTTTTTATAAGATTTTCTAGAGTGATAGTATGGACAGAGAAGAAATCATTGAAAAGTTATTGGCAGGTGAAATGAAGCTTTATCAAATTGACAATTATACTGAAACTGCTACAGAAGCTTTAGATATCAGAAGAGAATTCATTGAAAGGCATTCTGATTGCAAGCTTGATAAGATAGCTGACTATACATTGGATATGGAACTTGCATTTGCAAAGAACATAGAGAATCCTATAGGGACTGTACAGATTCCCATTGGTGTTGCAGGTCCTTTAAGAATCAATGGTGAATATGCAAAAGATGATTTCTTTGTACCTCTTGCCACTTCAGAAGGGGCATTATTGGCATCAGTAAATAGGGGCTGTTCAGCCATTACAGCAGCTGGAGGAGCTAATGCAAGAGTCATTGGAGATAAGATGACAAGAGCTCCTGCAATCAAAACAGAGTCTGTTGTTGAAGCTGTAAAGG
>JAFRCZ010000037.1 GCA_017404125.1 Methanobrevibacter sp. | reverse complement strand
TTATTAGTAATTTATTGAGTATTAAGTTACTCTATCTTTTGGTAAGCTGAGCGTAGTTATTATTTAATTAGAATTATTAAATGTGCTTGAAACTGATATGAACTCTTGGTTAGCATTGGTTGAATGGCTTAGGATTAAGTTATTAGACTATTGTTAGACTAAGTTTTACATTGTTGAAAAAACTGTGCTTTAAAATAAAGCATTCGAATCCGCTAAATTTTTTAAATAACGTCTCGTGGGTTCGCTCCAAAGAAAAATAATATGGAGGTTACTTTAATGGAAGACGACTTTAAGCACTTAGTGCGTATATCCAGAAAGGACGTAGATGGTAACAAAACTATCCAACATGCTTTAACTGAAATTAAAGGTATTGGATTATCCTTATCTAGATCTATCTGTCTTACCTTAGGTTTAAATACAGATGACCAAATCGGTTACATCTCTGAAGAAGATGTTTCTAAAATTGAAGCACTCTTAGAAAATCCTCAAGAATTCAATATTCCTGATTGGATGTTAAACAGACGTAACGATTATACTACTGGTGAAGATCTTCATTTAATTGAATCTGACCTTGACATGACTTTAAGAGATGATTTAAACAGAATGAAAAAGACCAGAAGTTACAAAGGTAGAAGACACGAAGTTGGTTTACCAGTTAGAGGACAAAGAACTAAATCTACTTTCAGACACAGTTCCACTGTCGGTGTAAGTCGTAGAAGAAGATAATTTCATATCTTGTTTGACTTAGGTAAACTATGATGGATTATTACGAAATTTATAATAAATTTATGATTATTATATCAAGATAAGGAGATGTGATTATGGGACATCCAAGAAAAGCAAGGAAAAAGTATGATACACCACCTCATCCTTGGAATGCAGAAAGAATAAAAACTGAAAATAAATTAATGTCTAAATACGGCTTAAAAAACAAAAAGGAAATTTGGAAAGCTGATACTTTAGTTAGAAAATACAGTAGGGAAGCAAGATACTTACTCGGTTTCTCTCAAGATCAAGTAAAAGTTGAAACTGAAGAATTATTAGGACACTTGAAAAGAACAGGGATCCTTGATGAAAACGCTCACTTAGAGAATATTCTTGACTTGACTGTTGAAGATATTTTAAGAAGAAGATTACAAACTATAGTTTTCCAAAAAGGTTTAGCTCGTACTGCTAAAGAAGCAAGAATGTTTGTAGTACATGGACACATTGCTTTAAACGGTAAGAAATTAAATTCTCCAAGTTATGTAGTGAAAAGAGGAGAAGAAGAAGCAGTTGGTTTCTACCACTCTTCCCCTGTAGCTAAACAGATTGAAGAATACAATAAAGCAGCAACTCAAGCTGGTGAAAATCAATAAGGTGTGTAATTATGGCAAAAGACGAAAAATGGGGAATAGCTAATATTTATTCATCCTTTAACAATACTATCTTAACTGTAACTGATATTACCGGAGCAGAAACCATTTGTCAATGGTCTGGTGGTAGAGTAGTTCGTGCAGACAGACAACAATCCTCTCCTTTTGCAGCTATGGAAGCAGCAAACAGAGCAGCTGAAGATGCAAAAGAAAAAGGTTTTGTCGGATTACATATTAGAGTAAGAGCTCCTGGTGGAAATGGTCCTAGAAGTCCAGGTCCTGGTGCACAAGCAACCATTCGTGCATTAGCAAGAGCTGGAATTAAAATTGGTAAAATTGAAGATATCACTCCTATACCTCATGATGGTACTGGAAGACCAGGCGGTAAAAGAGGAAGAAGAGTATA
>JAFRCZ010000036.1 GCA_017404125.1 Methanobrevibacter sp. | reverse complement strand
TTTGGTAAAATATTGTCAAGAGTGTGGAAATGCAAGTTATGACAGTGCGCCAATTTGTGGTAACTGTGGTGCTAAACTGCCTCCAAAATCTGAAGCAAATGCTAGACCTCCTAAGTTAGAAGACAAATTTAAGCCTGGAGTAATCACTAGTACTAATGATTCAATATTCTCAGGCAGCTCATCTAGCTTTGGAAAAGGATTATCTGGCAAGTTAGGTAGCTTCGATTTAAGTAAATTTAGTAGTGTTTCTAAAGAGAAAGAACAAAAAAGTCAAGCTCAAGCTCAAAAAAGTACTAAACCTTCATTTAGCAAAACTGCAACTGAAGGATTTAAACAAAAAGACAAGGGTATCAAAGACCCTGCTAAAAAATTCAGTGCTGCAAAAACTGAAAAGATCACTAGGGAAATTAAAAAGGAAATCCCTAAGAAAAATAAAATTAAAAATGCAATTCCTAAAAGGGAGAAAAAAGCTGAAGAAACCGTCATTAAAAAATCAGAAACTGCTCCTTCCAGCATAAACATTAGAAAAATTGCAATTGTAGCAATATTAGCAATTATTATTCTCTCAATTGCAGGAATCGGGCTTAATGGACTCCAAAACCAGACTACTGATGAAGTAAAACATTATACTGATGGTATAATCAGTTTTGATTATTCTGGAAATTGGTCCATGTATAATAATACTGATGGAAATGGCAATTCCAGCGATATTGCATTTAAAACCAAAGATAATACTTTAATTGGATTTACTACAATTCAAAGTGACGACATTACTTATGATAAGATCATTAGTGATGTCAATGCAACTGCTCAGTCCTTGAATGGAGAAGTTTTAGATTGTCAAACCGTTTATGTTGGAGGCATTCCATCTTTAGGAATGACAATCAGCACTGCTGATCAAGGATATTCAAGATATTACTGCACATTACGTGATGGAGTATACTACAGCTTTGTCATAAACAATGGAAAGTCCAATAATCCGGACATTAGTGCTTTGAATACAACTGAAATCCAAAATATGATTAATAGTATTAGTTTCCCAACAACTGACTATGATGGCGCAGATGGTGCTGAAGCAGCTTAAAACTAATCTATTAATTTTTTATTTTTTAACTTCCACATGAAAATATTATTTTTTATTTTTCTTTTTTTAATTTTTTCTAATTTTAAAAATTTATCCTATTTTTTATTTTTATAATAACAAACTTTCGAGGCAAAAACATGAATTTAATTAAAATAGCTCTTTGTCAAATGAATGTTGTAGACAATAAGGAAAAGAATATAGAAAAAGCCATTCAAATGATTAAGGAATCCAAAAGGCAAGGAGCCGATTTAGCTGTTCTTCCAGAAATGTTTAACTGTCCCTATGAAAATGAGAAATTTATTGAATATGCAGAAGAATTATCTGATAGCAAAACTCTTAAAGAAATTTCAAATATTGCAAAAGAAGAAAATATTCATGTTTTAGCAGGATCCATTCCTGAACTTGAGAGAAATAATGAAAAGGGTACTGGATCAATATACAATACTGCAGTTTTCTTTGAAAATAATGGAAAATTAGTGGGAAAACACAGAAAAATGCATCTCTTTGACATTGATGTCAAAGGAAAAATCTATTTTAAGGAATCAGATACCTTAAGTGCAGGAAATGATTTTACAGTGATAAAAACCAATTTGGCTACAATAGGAATTGGAATCTGCTATGACATAAGGTTTGTAGAATTATCAAGAATAATGGCATTAAATGGTGCGGAAATATTAATTTTCCCAGGAGCTTTCAATTTGACAACTGGTCCTGCACATTGGCAGCTTCTATTTAGATCTAGAGCTTTAGACAATCAAGTTTACACAATTGGAGTGGCTCCAGCACTTGATAAAGATGCAAGTTATAATTCTTATGGACATTCAATAGCTGTTAATCCTTGGGGAGAAGTAATTGAAGAATTGGGCTTTGATGAAGATTTAAAAACAGTTAAAATAGATTTGGATGAAATAAAAAGAATTAGAGAAGAGATTCCTGTTTTAAAAAATAGAAGAACCGATTTATACGGAATAAAAGAAAATAAAATATAAAAAATAAAATCAATTCATGAAATCAACATGAGATTTCATGAAAGATGAATATTTATTTTAATTTTGCTAATCTTTTTTCAAAGTAAGCTAATTTTTTATCATTGCCAGCAAATACTTCACATGCTGTTTCCAAGACTCTCACTTCATTGTCATAGTCATTTTCCTTTCTATAAAGAACACATAATCTTTTATATGCTGCATCTTTAGGCTGTTTTGATTCAACATATCTTTCATATTCCTTAATGGCTTTTTTAAGATTTGCCTCTTCCATTTCCTTAATGGTGCTCATTGGAATGACTTTTACAATAGCTTTGCCTGCAGCTTTAGCCTTTTTCCTTTTTTCAGCTTTCTTGATTGCCTTATTGCAGGATTTCTTAAAGTCCTTATCATCTTCACTCTTTCTTGCCTGTTTAATTAATTTAATGGATTCATCACTTGCCAAATCACCTAAAGCCTGAATTGCAGCTAATTTTACACCCCAATCCTCATCTTCAAGACATTTTGCAATGCTGTCCAATTCATCTTCAGCTTGAAGTTCTCCTAAAGCCCTAACAGCAACTTTCCGAACACCAAAATCCTCATCATCAATCGCTTCAACAAAATAAGGAATAACCTTTTTATCTTCAGTTTCCTTAAGTGCAAAAGCCAAGAACCTTTTATCCTTTCCTTCAGCTTTAGTGAATTCTTCAATCAATCTATCTACAGCCACATCTCCCATGTTTCCTAAGAGTTCTGCAGCCTTAAAACGTACCTGTGCATTTTCATCAGTAGTGGCTACGATTAATGGATCGATAATTGCATCATCGTTTACCTTTTCCAAACTTTCAATAGCTAATTTTCTAGTAGCTACATCTTCATCCTTTAATGCTTCAATAGCTTCTTCCATTGATAAATTTCCAACCATAATAAGTCCTCATAAAATATAATCAATATAAAATTATATGAAAAATCTTAAAATTTTAATTTCTTAAACTAAATTTTAATTTTAATAATATTTAAGTTAAAACTATTATTTAAATTAATTTGGATAAAAAACTAAACTATAATTAATCTACAAACTAAACTATAATATAATTAATTAATAAAACAATAAGTATAACATATAATAAACTATTTAAAATAAGATATAATCGCCAAAAATTAAAGACTTGATAACATGATAAAAAAACAGACAAAAAGTTATTCAAAAAGTGAGATTTATAAAAATCTCCACCCATATGTTAAGGAATGGTTTGAGAATAACTTTGAGGACTTTACACCTGCACAAAAACAAGCGATTCCTGAAATCCATAAGGGAAATAACATACTTGTTTCATCACCAACCGGTTCTGGGAAGACACTAACTGCATTTTTATCAGTTATAAATGAATTGACAACTCTTGCAGATAAAGGCGAACTTGAGGATAAGGTTTATTGCATTTACATATCTCCCCTTAAGGCATTGGATAATGACATTGAAAGAAATTTAGACCAGCCACTTAAGGAAATAGAAAAAATTGCTAAAAAGCCATTAGGTATTAGAAAAGCTGTAAGAACCGGGGATACAAGCCAATATCAAAGAACAAAAATGCTGAAATCTCCACCCCATATATTGATTACAACTCCTGAAACATTATCAATATTGCTTGTTGCACCTAAATTTAGAGAAAAGCTATCACATGTAAAGTATGTAATCGTTGATGAAATCCATTCATTGGCTGAGAATAAAAGGGGAGTTCATTTAAGCTTATCTCTAGAGAGGTTGCAGCACTTGATTGGAGGATATACAAGAATTGGGCTCTCTGCTACAGTCAGCCCTCTTGAAGAAGTTGCCAAATTCCTTGTTGGCTATGAATATGGTGTTGAGAGAGATTGCATTCTAGTTGACATAGATTACTTGAAAGAACTTGATATTGAAGTCATCTCTCCAGTTGATGATATCGTAATAGCTGACGATGAAGATACGAGAATGGCAACCTATGCCCTAATCGATGACTTGGCTATGGAACATAAGACAACATTAATCTTTACAAATACCCGTAGCGCTACAGAAAGATACGTTTACAACCTTAAAAAGTTGTATGGAGAGCATTTCAATAACAATAACATTATGGCACACCACTCTTCACTCTCAAAAGAATCCCGATTGAGAACAGAGGAAAAGCTAAAGAAAGGGGAACTTAAGGTTGTTGTTTCATCCACTTCTCTTGAACTTGGAATAGATATCGGTTATATTGACCTTGTAATACTAATTAACTCTCCTAAATCAGTTTCAAGAGCATTGCAGAGAATAGGAAGAAGCGGACATAGATTGCATGAAAAGTCAAAGGGAAGGATAATCGTCACAGATAGAGATGAGCTTGTAGAATGTTCAGTGCTCTTAAAAAATGCAAAAGAGGGAAAAATAGACAATATAAAGATTCCTAAAGACTGCTTGGATGTGCTTGCACAACATATCTATGGTATGGGAATTGAAAATCCATGGGATATTGACTATGCCTATGATGTAATACGAAAAAGCTATTGCTACAAAGATTTGGAAAGAGACGACTACGAAGATGTATTAAGCTATTTGGCAGGAGAATACGTAGAGCTTGAAGACCGCTATGTCTATGCGAAAATCTGGATTGACTATAAGGAAAACACCTTCGGAAAAAGGGGAAAATTAGCAAGAATGCTTTATTCAACAAATATTGGAACCATTCCAGACCACTCTTCAGTTGCTGTAAAATGTGATGGGGAAGTGATTGGTAGAGTTGAAGAGGACTTTATGGAAAAGCTTAAAAAAGGAGACAGCTTTGTTCTTGGAGGAAGGACATATAAATTCAATTATGGAAAGGGAATGACCATTAACGTTTCACCAGCATCAGGCCCCCCAACAATTCCTTCATGGTATTCAGAGCAATTGCCTTTAGCATTTGACCTTGCAGTGGACATTCAAAGGTTCAGATACATCCTTGAAAGCAAGTTCCAGTATGGAAGATCTAAAGAAGAGATAATGGAATTCCTTCATGAATACCTTTATGTTGATGAATTTGCAGCAAATTCCATTTATGAATACTTTAACGAACAGTTCCTATATGCTCAGATACCCCATAAGCAGAAGCTGCTTGTTGAGTATTATACTGGATTTGGAGGGCGAAAATTCGTTGTTTTCCATAGCCTATTCGGAAGAAAGACAAATGATGCAATTGCAAGAGCTGTAGCTTATGTAGCAAGCGATAGAAACAAAAGAAACATAACAATTTCAATTACAGACAATGGATTTTATTTAAGTTCAGATGGAAAGATGGGAGCATTGGAAGCATTGAAAAGATTGACTCCAAATAACTTTGAAAACATTTTAATAAGGTCTCTTGATAAGACCGAAACATTGGCAAGCAGATTCAGGCATTGCGCCGGAAGATCCCTAATGACTTTAAGAAGGTATAAAGGCCATGAAAAGTCTGTAGGAAGACAGCAGGTCAGGGGAAAAATATTGCTCAAATACATTCAGGAAATGGACAATAATTTCCCAATACTTAAGGAATCCAGAAGGGAAGCCACAGAAGATTATATGGATATAAAGAATGCAAAGAGAGTCATTTCATGGATCCATAGTGGAGAGATGGAAATCAAGACAATAAATACAATCATTCCAAGCCCATTTGCTTTTAATCTTGTCTCACAAGGATACTTGGAAGTCTTAAAGCAAAATGATAAGTCTGAATTTACCAAAAGAATGCATAGGGCAGTTATAGAAAAAATAAAAGAGCAAATGGATAATGATTACTATTAATCCAGTTCATACAAAGAGTCTTCTAAATCAAAAGGATTTGAGACTTTTAAAAATCTAAAAAACAAAAAGTTTAAATATGAGATTTTAAATAATAAATCTGTAAAAAATTTAATGTAATATGAGGTGATATGATGGCTAAAATGAACTCCGTAATTTTAGGGTTTTTATTGACATTAGTCGTTTATTTATTCTTTGGACATTATGAATTCTGGGGTCTTTTAATCGTGGGATTCATAGTCGGATACATGGCTCACGAAGGAATACTTGGAGGAATGTGGAACGCAGCACTTGCAGGAGCATTCGGAACAATTGTAGCATCATTGTTATTTGTACTGCTTGTCACCATTGGTGGAACCGCATTAATGGGGCCTCTTGGAGGACTTACCGGATTCACCATATCTGGAATTTCAAGCTTCTTCGTCATTGTCTATAACATTATCAAATATATGATAGTTATGGGAATAACTGGTGCACTTGGTGGAGCCTTAACTAAACAAAAAGATTAAAATTAATTTTTAAATTTTAATTTTTAATCTTTATTTTTATTTTCTATTTTAATTTTTAATCCTTCTTTTTATTTTCTATTTTAATTTTTAATCTTTATTTTTATTTTCTATTTTAATTTTTAATCCTTCTTTTTATTTTTTATTTTAACTTTTTATTTACTTTTTAATCATCTTTCACTTTATCACTAATTTTAAATAGCTATTTATAAATTAAAAATATTAAACTTTAAATTATATGAAAAATAAAAATTTAATAAGAAAATTGAATAAAAAAAATTTTTTGATAATTAATAAAATTTTAAAGTTTTAGGTGATTT
>JAFRCZ010000035.1 GCA_017404125.1 Methanobrevibacter sp. | reverse complement strand
TAATATGAAGTTTATATCAAATTTAATTCCATTGGAAGAGGCATTGGCTAAAATTGATGAGAATCAAAAGATAATGGATACAGAAAGGATACATGTAAGGGATTCTGGGGGCAGAGTTTTAGCTCATTCCATATCTTCTTATCATGATTCCCCTCCATTTGACAAATCTGCTATGGATGGATATGCTGTCATTGCAGAGGATACATTTGGAGCTTCCAATAATGTTATAAAAGAATTAAAGATCATTGATAGAATTGGAGCAGGTGATTTTTCAGATAAAACATTATCAAATGGTGAAGCTATTGTAATAGCTACTGGCGCACCGATTCCAAATGGTGCAAATGCAGTTTTAATGAAGGAATTCACTTATGAAGATGGAGACAATCTGGAGATTCATTCTCAAGTTACTCCTGGTGAAAACATTTCTCCAAAGGCTGAAGACATTGCAAAAGGAGATGAAATCTTAGGCCAAAATGTTCTAATCAGACCTCAGGAAATGGGATTGATAGCTTCAGCAGGTCATAGTGAAGTTGAAGTCTATAAAAAGCCAAGAGTTAAATTGATTATTACTGGTAATGAATTGGTGGAGCCTTCTCCAGAGCTTGATAAGGCAAAAATAATCAATTCCAATCAATTTGCTATTGCTGCACTCATTAGAAGTGCTGGAGCTATTGTTGATATAGATCATGGCGAAGATGATTTTGAATCAGTTAAAGAAGCAATATATAGAGCAACAAAGGAATATGATGTTGTAATCACAACTGGCGGAACCGCTATCAGTAAAGGAGATGTAGTTATTGAAGCAGTTGAAGAATTAGGTGAAGTATTGTTCCATGGTGTTGCAATGCGTCCAGGAAAACCTGTAGGTGCGGGTATGGTAAATAATACTCCTGTATTTATGCTTTCAGGTCAGCCTGTAGCTGCTATGGGCCAGTTTGATATTATTGCAAGACGCTCCCTATTCAAAATGCAGGGATTAGATTATTCCCATAAGGTTTTAAAAAGAGTTTCCAAAACTAAAATACCTTCATCTCTTGGTAGAACTGATTATATTAGAGCAGTAGCTGATGATGATAGTGTACATCATGTATTGAATAGAGGTTCAGGTATCATCAGATCCATGGTTGAGGCTAACTGTTATATCATAATTGATGAAAACCATGAAGGAATTGAAAAAGGAGATGAAGTTGATTTGATCTTCTTTAATGATATGGCATGGCCAACTCTTTAATATTAAATTTTATTTATTTTTTTAAAAAAAGAATTAGATAAGAATTTTATTCTTATCTTTGCTATTTTTATTATTTCCATCTTTTAACGACTTCTTTGTCCTAATTTATAGAATAAATAGTATGCAAAGTAGTCATCATGATTGTTTCTATGGCTTAAGCTTCCTTGAGAATATCCAGCCCTATATCCTTCATCATAGGCATAAGCTTCATTATATTCATTTTGCTCTTCAATATAATCATCTTGTATGGTATTTAATTTTTCATCAAATTTCTCTTTGGTAAAATTTGATTTAGGACTATAGGAAACAATCTTTTTCAT
>JAFRCZ010000034.1 GCA_017404125.1 Methanobrevibacter sp. | reverse complement strand
TGAGCTTAATATATTCTATTGCTAGCACAACAACTAGAAAAATAGAAGATATGCTTAGAAACTCATTTTTATTTACAATTATATTTAAAATACTTGAATATATTGAAAATGAATGGGTTAATAGCTATTTTAAGGGATTATATCCTAGTGAAAGCTTTTTATCAGTATTCAAAAAAAGCAAAATCCTAAAAGAGGAAATATTTTCACCTCTTATTGTTTTAGTCACATTTACTCTTTTTCTGCTACTTGCAACAAATCCTGTATCAAGGGATTTGCAGATAACTATATTAATTGCTTTCATTTGCTTTTTTATCGGATCAACCATACTTCCAAGATTCATTTTAAATAATCAGGAAAAAGAAAAGTATACTGATGGAAACAATTATCAAATCCCTTTATTTAATTCAAAAGACATTTATTCTATAGGATTCTGCATTACATTGGTTGGAATCATCTTCCTGTTTATAAGCATTGGATCTGTTGGAGGATTGCCAATACTTAAATCCTCTTTAAGATACTCTCTAAAACCTGCATTCACAATGCCTGTCTTTTTAGTCATACCGGGAGTGGGGCTTATTGCATCACACTACTTGAATCAATTTAAAAATGGAATAATCAGCCGCAGCCAAGTGAGATTCAGATTCCTTGTTTTAACTGCCATCGGAATAATAACTGTACTTACACTAGAATACAGAACCCCAATAATTGCAATCTTGCTTATGATGATTATAATCGCTTACTATGGAGAGATATTATCCGTTTGGGAAGTGATTTTAGGTGCGCTAATTGGAGTTTGTGCAATTATGGGAATCGGTTATTTAAGATCCTTAAATGAACTTGCAATCAGTTCAAACACAAGCATGTTCTCAACTTTGGAAAACAGAGCAAACTTTACAATGCATGTATTGAACCTATTGAATCAAATTTCAGGCAATTTCGGAATATTGCATGGAAAGATGATAGCAAGCTCAATGCCTGGAAGCGACCTTGGTCCAAGAATGTTGGTAGGCAAACTGATAGCTTGGAGAACAGAAGTGACTGTTACCCCTACATTATTAGGCCAAATGATTGTAGATTTTGGTAAAGTAGGTGTAGCTATAGAGATGTGCTTGCTTGGATTCATATTAGGAACTGGATATAAGATAATCAAGATAACAAAAGACTCATTTTATATTGCCATATACAGTCTAATATTGACCTATTCCATTTTAGGAGTGGAAACTGGAATATTGGACATACAGGTCTTATTCTATTTCTTTATAATATCATTCATCTATTTAGGACTAATCCTAAAAGATAAAGGCATTAAAATCTATTAAAAAAATCTATTTTTAGTAAATATTAAATTAAAAATAAAATAAAAAAAGAAAGTAAATCCATAGCAATGCTATGAATTATTTGGAGATTGAGATAAATAATTTACTAAAATTATTTACAAATTTTCAGAGATTGGATAATCTTTTTTTAGCCTTTTAGAATTTTACATTTAAAGAGAGCGATTTTTGCAGAAGAAAATGGTTGTGTGTTTTAGTAAAACTCAATTAGCTAAACTAAAATTAATAATAAATTCTTAATTCAAGAAATTTGGATTATATAATCAACAATACTATGTACAATTTACTTGAATTAAGGAACTTATCATTAAAAAGATTATTACAGATTTTTATTCAATGAACAATAAAATTTAGGTATGCCTAAACTTATTGTTAATTATAGTTTTGTTTTCTTCATATATAAATCTTTCTAAATTTTTAGGTCTACCTAAATTTTAAAAAATAGGGCAATAATAGAAAAAGAGTAATAGAATAAAAATTATTAGAATCTATAAGAAAAATAATTAAAACCAATAAGGATAAAGAGATTCCAAAGTAAGCCAAATGATTGGAATAGAACAATACAACCAATTCCAATACAATTATAATGCCAATTACACAAGCTAAAAAGATGTATTCGTGATTCCCAATAATTGTTCTTGCATGATATAATCTGGATTCATCTGAGAAACATCGGCTTGCCATACTTAAATAAACGGTTTCTCCCTTTTCATATGCCTTTAGAAACATCATAGCTATGCTGTATCCCACTTGCTTTACTCTCCATTTGTAAGGAATGGCCTTATTATAAGGGTCAAAGTTTCTAGATCTCATGGATTGGCGAATATCCCTTAACTCATCTACAAAAATAAATAGGAACCTAACCATAATAGTCAAGATCATAGCCAAATCTCTTGGCATTCCAAGCTTTCTGAAAGACTGCACCACTTCTTGCATTGGTGAGGTGGATGACAATAGGACAATAGCTGTCAAACAGACAATCAATCTAGCAAATAAAAGAATTGTCCAATTTAAACCTGTATCTGTAATGAAGAGCCATGAATAAGGACCTTGCCAAATGATATTTCCAGGGTGGATAAACGGTTGGAATGCAATGACAAAACCACCGAACGGCAAAAGAAGAAGCACTCTTTTAAAACTGTCCTTAAAAGACAATTTAGCTAAAAGCATTACAATCAATAAAAAACATTCAAGCACAATAGGAACAATTAGCCTATCTGAAAAAACACAAAAAAGAATGATCAATAAAATGGCAACAAGTTTAACCCTACCTTCCAAATTATGGATTATTGAATCCTGTGAAGAAATGAATTCCAATGTTCTAACTTGTTCTATAGCCATTTTATCTACCTTAATATTTTGAGAATAATACTTTTAAGATTATATTATAAAATATCAGCCTTTAATTATAAATATTTATTCATTTAAACCAATAATTATTACTTTTTTGGCCAAATAAAGCGAAAAAGTATTACTATTTAACTAAATAAGGAAAAAGTATTACTAATTAGGCAAAAAACGACCAAAAAGTATTACAAAAATAGAAAAAAATATAGAAAAAGAGGTGAATCTCAGATAATAATTATGAAAATAATTAATATCCAAGATTTAAGTTTTTCTAAATTTAAAATTCAATTAAGATTTTAAATTATTTAATGATCTAACTTAATTAGTTAGATTTTTTTAATGCATAACCTATACCTAAACCAACAGCCAGTGTTATCAGTCCGCCTAATAACAATACACCGATTTCACCTAATTTGTCTAATGGCTCATAGGTATAGTCTGGGAATGGTGATTCGATTACTGCTTGTTCCACATCTTCACCAACTGATGCATCTTCAGCAGATTTTTCCAATCCATCCGGATCTCCAGATGCAATGAAAGGGGATAAAACTGCTAATGCAAGACAGAATATAATCCCTGCTACAATTAAATATTTATCTTGTTGACTTAATTCCATATTTTCACCCTCTAATCTCTGTTCCATGCCAATAAGTCTGGTCTGAATTTTTCAAGAGCGTAAATAACAATTACAGTTAATACTCCTTCAATTATACCAATAAATGCATGGTAAAGTGCCATGGAAGCAATTCCTACAGTCAATGGGAAAGTTCCTGCAATAGCCATTTCAATAGCTGCAACTACTGCTGCAACTAAAGTTGCGAGCCATGCTGCTACGAAGATAGAAGGATATTTTCCAATGATGTCTTTTAATCCTTTAAAGGTGTAAAGACCAACACATCCTCCAACAATACCCATATTCAATACATTTGCACCTAAAGCTGTAATTCCTCCATCTCCGAAGAATAAAGCTTGAATAAGCAATACAGCAGTGAATACAAGAACAGCAGCTTCAGGAGCCATAAATACAATAGCAACTAATGCCCCACCAACCATGTGACCACTGGTACCGAATGGAATTGGCATGTTCATGGACATAATTGCAAAGATACCTGCAGCTAATACTGCAAGTAATGGTATACGTTTTTCATCAAGATTTGCACTTGCCCATTTACCAGCAAAGTACAATGCAACAATTAAGATTACATAGTAGATTGCACATTGGCCAAGAGGTATAAAACCATCAGGTATATGCATATTATTTTTCCTCCAATTTAATTTAATAAACAAATCACACTATAAAAGATCACTTTTTTAAAATTTATTAAAAAATAATACTGAGTAATACTTCAAGTAATTATGAAGCATAATTTTTAATAAACTATATATAAAAAGTAATACTTTTCTAATATAATTCATTGTGATAGTAATACTTTAGTAATACTTTGAAAAAACTTATTTTTCTATTAAGTATTACTTTAAAGCAGAATATATCCTTTATTTGTTAAATAAATAGAATAAAACGAATATTACCCTAAACTAAAACAAATAAACAATTATAT
>JAFRCZ010000033.1 GCA_017404125.1 Methanobrevibacter sp. | reverse complement strand
TATTAATGTTAATTTTATCTTTATTTGGTTTATTCATTAGTCCATTTAACAAAAGATAATTCTTAACATTCTTTTTCTTTTTTTAATTTTTAACTACTGTTTTTTCATTTTTTAATAGCAAAATTTTATATTTCTCATATTTTTTCTAGAATCATAAATATGTTAAATAGTAACTATAAAATCAAATAAAATATTAAACTATATAAATTATAAAAAATAAGTATTATTAATTAAACAATTTATATAAATTATCATTAGTTCTTGGTATGTAACTTTGAAATATAAACTCTTTATTGGTGTTAATATGGAGAATTATGACATTATAATTATTGGAGCAGGGCCTGCTGGATTGACTGCAGGTATGTATGCAGGCAGACAAAACTCTAAAACTTTAGTAATTGATAAGTCAATGGCTGGAGGATTGGGATTGGAAGTGCCTATGATGCAAAACTATCCGGGTTTTGATCTGATTGCTGGAATGGAATTAATTCAAAAGATGAAAGCTCAAAGTGAAAATTACAGTGAAATTTTAGAAAATACTGTAATTGATTCAATAGAAAAAACAGAAGATGGTTTCAATATAAAAACCAAAAATTCTCCCTTATTGATGACTAGTGGCGATGCTGGTGAAAGGGAATTCTTTACTAAAACCATTATTTTAGCTACTGGAGCAAGTCACAGACATTTAAATGTTCCAGGGGAAGCTGAGTTTTTAGGTCGTGGCGTTGCATACTGTGCAACTTGTGATGGAATGTTTTTCATTGGAAGGGATGTTCTTATGGTAGGTGGAGGAAACAGTGCAGCTCAAGAGGCATTGTATCTTAAGAATCTTGGCTGTAATGTAAAATTAGTCCATAGAAGGGATGAGTTAAGATGTGAACATCATCTTCAAAGGGCATTGGAGGAACATGATATCGAAGTCCTTTGGAATTCCACTATCCAGGAGATTAAAGGAGAAATGGCAGTAAGTTCAGTTACTCTTTTAAGAGATGGAATGGAAGAGGATTATAAAACAGATGCTGTATTTGTTGCTATAGGTGATGATCCTTCAAATGATTTGGCTAAAGATTTGGGTGTTGCTCTTGATGAAGACGGATATATCATTACAGATAAAAATCAAGCTACCAATGTAGAAGGCGTTTTTTCGGCTGGTGACATTACAGGTGGAGTCAAACAGTGGATTGTAGCTTGCGGAGAAGGTGCAGTAGCTGCTATGTCCGCTTACAATTATTTTAATCTTTAGATTATTTTTTATATTTTTTCAATATTTTCATTATTCGTAACTTCACGAATTAATTAAATTGCCCAAAAAAATAAAGGAAGATATTTAGTTGTTTTAACCAAATACCTTATCAATAGCTTGAATTAAGATTTTAGCTCTTTTATTGGTTTGAGATTTTTTCTCATAGCTCCATGTTTCAAATACAAATGTAGGAGTTCCTGCCTTAATAAGCGGTAAATGGATATAAGGAGGACTTGTTTGTGTTGGAGGGGACCAATATACGATTTTTGAATTATTTTCAATGGATTTAACTAATTTAATGGTTTTCTTAGCTAATTTCATTGAAGGGGCATGTTGATTTTTTGGAACATGTATAAAGTAAGTTTTCTTATAGGTTATTCCAGATGTAGAATGGATATCAACGACCAAATCAAATTTTTTCTTTTTAGCATGTGGAACTATATAATTCTTAGCAAGCAATTGGCCTCTCATTCTTAATGTGGAATAGGATCCTTTTTTATTAGTTAAAACGATTCTGTAAATATAATATTTATATTTCATATTCACCTTATTTTTCAAGATGCTATAAACTGAATCGTGAATCTGATGTTCCATGGAATGTAATCCTACAACATATGCTATTTTAAATTTAGAGCTGCGATTTCCAATAGCTCCAATGTAGTATACCTTTCCATAACTGGTTTTTCCTATAAGTGTACTAATAAGAACATTGACTTTTGTTGTTTTGCTTACAGGTATGTAGTTGGATTTCCCAGCATACTTAATGCTTACATTAAAAATTTTAGAGCTCTGATTTATTTTTAATTTAGCTAAACCATCTTTATTTGTAATTCTGGTATAGGTTTTTCCATTAAATGTTATTTTAAGGGTTTGGTTTGCTATTGCTTTTCCTGCAGTTGTTTTCAAATAGACATTTAAGCAATTATTCTTAAATATACCATATTGTGCAATAGTTAATGTGGTATAGATTGGTTTAGCGATGACTCTCAAATCTAATGTTTTATTGGAAGCTGCATAATTGGAATCCCCATCAAACTTCAAAGTGACTTTATAGGTTTTTGCAGCATTGGTTATATTGAATTTAGCAATTCCATTGGAATTGGTTTTTGCAGAAAGGGTCTTGCCATTAATAATGAGTTTAATGTCCTGGTTTGAAATAGCCTTTTTAGAGCCGTCTTTCAAATAAACATTAAAATATTTGTTTTTTATGGCATAATCTACAGAACTTAAAGAGGTTTCTTCCAATATCACTTCTGGAGGTTCCTCTTCTTGAGTTCCATCATCATCTGTTGGATTTGTAGGTTCTGGATTATCAGGAGTCTCGTCTGTAGAACATTCAGGATTATCTGTTTTTGGGATTATGTCTGTGGAACATCCATCTAATCCATCAGTGAGAAGTTCATCAACTCCGTTTCCATCACTTAATATTTGGTTTGAGAATATATCAGTACTTTGATCTATTTCACTTGCAGATATTGCATTTATGTTAATTGCAATAAAGAAAATTAAGATAAAACAAAAGTATCTGAACATTTTTTTATTCATTTAATACCTCCTTCAGGAGTTTAAATAATTTTCATAATCTTAATTTGCATTTTTCAAAAAATAAGAAAAAATAAAAAATAGCTTTTTAGCATGATATTAATATTCTTTTTCAGTAATAAAGATATATAATACGTAAGCTATAGCTAATACAACAAAGATAGGTAGTAGCCATGCAAACAATTTAATTAAAACAGCCACTACAAGAATAATTATTAAATAAGTTATTAATTCATCGATTTTCATAGTTTTATTTATCTTTTAATAATATTTAAACTTATTTAAAAGTGTTTTTTATTTTTTTTCATTTTTTTTTTAGCATTTGTTATTATTTTTTTTATTTTTTGTGTACTCCATTTAATTTTTAGTTCAAATGTAATAAATTTATATATTATATTAAATATATATTAAATTAATATAATATTATATAAATAAAGCGTTTAATCTTGGGCTTTTATGTAATATTATACTAAGTATTTATTCGTAAAAATGATTTTGAGAGATTATATGACAATTTTAGTTATTAACAACAAAGGACAATACAACCATAGGATTCAAAGAAGCTTACAGTATCTCAATATTCCTTCCCAATTGGTCAGCAATCAATTATCCATTGAAGAGATTGAAGCAAAGGAACCTATAGGTTTGATTTTAGGTGGAGGTCCTTCCATTGATGGTGTGGGAAATGCTGCAGAATATGTCAAACACTTTGATATTCCTATTCTAGGCATTTGTTTAGGTCATCAGTTAATAGCTAAAACCTTTGGTGGTGAAGTTTCAACTTCAGACACTGAAAGTTATGCTCAAGTAAAAATTAATCTTTTAGATACTTCCACTC
>JAFRCZ010000032.1 GCA_017404125.1 Methanobrevibacter sp. | reverse complement strand
TAGCAAATAAAATAATTTTTAATTAGTAACAGATATTAATTTACGTTTATTATTTAAAAATAATCCAATACAATTAAGTATTAATGAAAATACTTGTCCTAATCAATATTTTAGGAAAAATTATTAAATCATGGATTTAATGGATGTTAGTTTATTTTGAAGTTTTGAGATATAATCAAACTCTTTTTCATAAGATAATGAATTTCCATATCCGCACCTTGGACAAAATGCCTTGTTGCATCCTTTACATTGTCCGCAACTACAACATGACCCTCCTTGCGATGGATCAAATTCATACCCACACATTCTACATTGCATGATATCACCTAAAAAATTAAAAAATATAAATCAAATAACCTTTTTGATTTAACAAAAAATAAAAATTAGAATTGGTTTAACCCAATCCTAATCCAAGTCCTACCATATATACGATAAATGCCACTACATAAGCAGTAACTAAAGTAACAGCTGACATGATTAATGGATATTTCCATCCACCAGTCTCTTGCTTGATTGCCCCAAGTGCTGCAAAACATGGAATGTAGAGCAATACGAATACCATGAATACATAAGCAGTAAGCGGGGTGAAGATTCCATGCATTGCTGCGGCGATTCCAGCTCCTTCCTCGGCCACTCCAAATAGCGAACTGAAGGTACCTACCACAACCTCTTTAGCAACAAGACCAAATGCCAATGCCACTGCAGGTTGCCACTCTCCAAATCCTAAAGGAGCAAATACCGGTGCAATTACAGTACCAAGGGTACCTATAGCACTTTCCTGAGATCCATATTCCACGCCAGCAGGGAAATAGCTTAACATCCAAATTACGATAGATGCAACAAGAATAATGGTACCTGCCTTCCTGACGAATCCCCAGGATTTTTCAAGGGTGTGCATCAATATGCCTCTGATAGTAGGCAATTTATAGTCAGGCAATTCCATTACAAATGGAGCAGACATTTCCTTGAATGTAGTCTTTCTTAAGATAAATGCAACGATAACCGCCACAATGATTCCAAGCAAGTATAATGATAATATTACAAGACTTTCATTTGCTGCAAAGAATGCTCCAACCAATAATAAGTATACTGGCATTCTGGCAGAACATGACATGAAAGGAACAATCAGCATTGTAATCAATCTGTCCTTTTCGTTTTCCATGGTTCTGGTTGCCATGATACCTGGCACACCGCAACCGAAACCTAAAAGCATTGGAATGAATGCCTTTCCATGCAATCCGACAAATTTGTGCATAAGCTTATCCATAACAAATGCAGCCCTTGCCAAATAACCGCAATCTTCTAGGAAACTGATGATCAGGAACAATAAAATAATCTGCGGCAGGAATACAAGAACTCCACCTACTCCTCCAATGAGCCCGTCAACGAGGAATGAGGAAAGCATAGTTTCTCCAAGAGAACTGATTACAAAGTCTCCAAGAATTCCAAAGAACTCATCAATCATATCCTGGAAAGGTGCCCCAAAAGTAAATACAATCTCAAACATTGCATACATTATAAGAATGAATATAGGGAAACCAAGTATCCTGTTTGTAACAATTCTGTCAATCTTTTCACTTATGCTTGCTATAGGGCTTGTTGGCTTGGTAAGGGATTCCTTAAGCAATCCATCGATAAATGCATATCTTGAATTCGCAATTACCTCTTCACTGCCTTCGCCAAAAATGCCTTGCAAGTGTTCCTTAACTCTTTTAGTCTGACTTTCAATATTGATTCTTTTTGAAGATCCTTCAATTTTCTCTTCAACGATTTCATCGTTTTCAAGCAATTTTATTGCCAACCATGATGAAGGAACGTCCAATAAATTTTTATCCTCTTCTATAACAGCCTGCAACTCAGCAATATGTTCCTTAAGTTCATTATTGTAAACCAATCTTTCAGTAGTATTCACTGGGTTTTGTGCTGCATATTCAATAGTGTTGAGCAATTCTTCCTTACCTATGTCACTGTTTGCTTCAATTTCAACTACAGGAACTCCCAACAATTCAGAAAGCTTGTTTGCATCAATGGTATACCCTTTATCCTGAGCATACTTATTCATGTTTAAAGCCACTACCAAATTAGCTCCAAGTTCCATCATCTGAACGGTAAGATACAGGTTTCTTTCAATGTTCGCTGCATCTATGATGTTCACGATCACATCAGAGTCCTCCTCTACAATGAAGTCTCTTGATACGATCTCTTCAATTGAATGAGCACTTAAAGCATAGTTCCCAGGTAAGTCTATTACCTCAACTTCATTGCCATTATGCTTATAATGGCCCTTTGCTTGTGCTACGGTTTTACCAGGCCAATTACCAACATGTTGGTTCAAGCCAGTCAATGTATTGAACAAAGTGGTTTTACCAACGTTAGGAGTGCCCGCTACACCTCTTTTAAGATTTGCCATTTTTATACCTTTAAAAATTTATAATGAAAAATGAAAATATTTTAAAATTTAATAAAAATTAAATTGTGTATTAAAATTGTATGAATAATTAACTAAAGTTGAAAACAATAAGTTAATTAGACTTCTATTTCAATATTTCCAGCTTCTTCCTTTCTAAGACATACAGAGTATCCCTTTACTTTAACTTGAATGGGATCTCCAAGAGGAGCAACCTTTTCCACTTCAACATCTGCACCTTTAACAAAGCCCATGCCAAGCAAATGTCTTTTCAATTCCAAGTCGCCACCAGAACCATAGGAGACTAAAACTCCTGATTCACCAGATTTAAGTTCATTTAATTTTTTTATCATTTTACAACCTCTTAAGAAATTTAATAAGATAATTATCATATCTGATAAAAATGCTGATAATCAACATTATGATAGAATTATATCGAAATAGTAGGAAATTTAGGTATGCCTAAATCTATGTTAGATGAAATCTCATTATCTTGAGGCATTTATAACTTATTAAAATTTTTAAAATTTTGTTTTAAAAATGAGGATATTTCGAAAATAAAATGTA
>JAFRCZ010000031.1 GCA_017404125.1 Methanobrevibacter sp. | reverse complement strand
ATAGAAAATATTCAAAAATCTTAAAAAAAATAAAAAAAATATTTTACTTTTTAAAAATTAAAACTTCAAAAATTAGAAAGGTAAATAAAAAATAGGGTTAAAAAATAGGGTTATGAAAAAATTTAAAATACTCTTTTCATACCAAAGAAATTAATAGCCTGAATGAGATCAATGAATGAACCAAGCTCATGTTCAATTACCTCTTCCTCACTCATGCCGCTGCTTAACTCACCATCAACACTTAAAGTATCAGGACCATAGCCTACAAGACGGCTTGTGCCATCCTGACTGAGTATCCTTTCTGCATCCAATTGGTGAATGAAAGCTCTTCCCGGAAGGATAACAGTTTCTTTGATATCTTCTAAATCCAAAACTTCCAAATCCTGCTTAGTCATTAGGCAAGCGATATCCTTTTTTGTGCCAATAACATTAACATTATCTGGGGCAATCTTATCAAAGATCTTCTTTAGGAAAGGTGCTGCAATCTTTGATGTCAAAAGTGTAGCTTCACCGGTAACTTGAGGAAGGATTCCTAAAAATTCCTCGTATTCATCCTTTGCCAATATGAATGGCGCTCCAATAGTTGGGTCTGATAAAGGAGTTCCAGTTACTCTAAGATTGTATTCCGAATTAATCTGCTTAACAAGCTCTTCAAACTGAAGAGGTTCATGAGGAACTATTCCTTCAACAACAGGTTCATTGCCTAAAATCAATCCTTGGTCATAGCTGTTTGCAAAACGCATCATCATCAATGCCTTTGCACCCCACTCTTCAAGCTTTTCACAAGTGTTTTGAAGGACTGCACCATCATTCACTCCAGGAATGATTACGGCTGCAGCATGCAAGTCTGCACCTTCTGCAAACAATTGAGCCGCTTTAAGGGATTCTTCAGGACTTGGATCCAACATCCATTCCTTTCTAAGCTGTGGGTCTGCAGCAAAAATAGTGTAAGTGACCTCATTAACACCTTGATTTAAGAATTGGGTAGCTATATCTCCATCATCAATTCCCTTTCCACTTGTATACCCTAAGTGAATAGGCAATTGCATTTGATATAAGTTAGCTATAAGCTCCTCAAGGTAAGGATAGCAGCTGACATCTCCTCCACCGCTGATGTTGACCTTTAGATTAGCATCCCTTACAGGATTCATCATCAAAGCCATTTGAACTTCACTGATTACAGAAAATGGCTGTTGAAATGGTTTACCTGCTTCCTGAACTCCTTCCAAGCATCTTGGACATCCAACTTTATTAGGTGGACAGTGTTGGCATCCGAGAGCTTCTGTTAAGGGTTTCACTTTTCTAAAGTAGCAAAACTTACAAAAGCCTCTGCAATCTTTTCCAGGAGTTCCACCAAGGTCTGCTATAACTTGCATTTTTACACTTCACAGTAATTTAAAAAATAATTTACAAAAATAAATTTAATATTTTTTAATATATTTTATTTAATATTGATTTTTTAGAAGAATTTTATAATAATGATTTTGATTTTAAAAAATAAGATGATAAAATATTTTAAAAAACTATAAAATAAAAAAATAAAGCAAACTAATAAAAAGACATAATATATAATATATATCTTTTATTTAGTCTACCAATGAACTTTCAGTTAAAAGCTCTACAAGAATGTAATCATAGAAATGAGATTTTCTAATATCCGCAATATCCTTTAATTTTTGGTCTCCAATCATTACATTTTCTATTTCTTCATGATATTTGTCATAATCCAATTTTACCCTAAGTCCACTGAGCTGACCAGTTACAGGAGTTGGGGAGATAACTTCCTTAATAGCTGGAACCTGACTTTCAATTTCATTTTTAACTACAATTGAAGGTGCAATTGGAGGATCTTGAGCAAGTTCTTTTTTACGTTCTGCCAAAAGGGTTTCAACAGTTTCAACTAATTTTTTAAGAGCTCTTATGTTTTCCCCTCTTTTTAATCTGCGAGGAATTCTGCCTAATCCAGAAACATATGCATCTACACCAGGCAATTCTTCCAAATCAATTTCAGGAGCTCCGGTAACAATTACTGGAATGTCAATGTCATTGTAAAGATAAGCCTTATCGACAATGCATTGCTTGAAGCTGCCTAATGCGAAAATAGCAATGTCATGCTCTTCAATCAATGCCTTTTCAGTTTCACTGATTCCTGCAGTTCCCTTACCATGGCCACGAGCCAATCCAACCATATTGTCTTTAGCACCGTAACGTCTAAGGTATTCGGAAATGTCACAAGCAGCGTGAGGAAGGTGATGTCTTGCAAGGGTTGGAGAGACAATAGCTATTTCAGAACCAGCCATAGGTGCAATGGATATTTCACCTAAAAGTTCCTTAGCCTTTTCTTTAACGATATCCACATCATCAATAGGAACCGCCATATTCAATACAAGCTCCATTTGCAATATATTGGATTGAAGAACAAATCCTCCTAAATCCTCAATCAATTCCTTTAATTCTTCGCTTTTGTGAATTCCACCAGTGAATGTTAAGGTTTCATACATATAATCATCACCTTATAAAAATCAAATTATTATTTAAAATCAATTTTATCAATCTAATAAATCCATTCAAAAATATCCTAATTTAATATATTTTTTTATTCTATTATAAAATTTATTATTTTAATTGCAAAAATGAATGAAAAAATAATAATTTGAAAAGAAAATAAAAAATAAAATATATTATTTTTTATATTATTAAAAATAAAATAAGAATTAGATATTAAAAATTAAATTTTAATATAATTTAATAAAATTTTTTTAATGATTTTTTTCAAAAAGGTGTTATCATGTATGCAGAAAATAATATCTTAGTTGGGGCTAATGAAAATACAGAAGTGTATTTATTGTCTAAATTAGCTAATCGTCATGGATTGATAGCTGGTGCAACTGGTACTGGAAAGACAGTCACTTTAAAGACACTTGCAGAAGCTTTCAGTGATATGGGAGTTCCAGTGTTCTTGGCAGACATGAAGGGAGACGTTTCAGGTCTTGCAAAAGTAGGTGAACCAAGCTCAAAAACAACTGAAAGAATGGAAAAATACAATCTAGCAGATAAGGGATTTGTCTTCAAGTCATATCCTGTTGAATTCTGGGACCTATATGGTGAGAAAGGATTGCCTATAAGAGTTACCATATCCGAAATGGGCCCTCAATTGCTTTCAAAGATATTGAACTTAAGTGAAGCGCAGGAAGGGGTATTGAACATCGTATTCCGCGTTGCAGATGATGAGAACTTGCTTTTGATTGACATTAAAGACTTGAAATCCATGATTAATCATGTAAGTGATAATGCTGAACTTTATGAAAACCAGTATGGTGCAGTGGCTAAAAAATCTGCAACCACCTTAATCAGATCATTGCTTACCCTTGAAGAGCAAGGTGGAAACCTTTTCTTCGGTGAACCTGCATTGGAATTATCTGACTTTATGCAATGCAATGATGAAGGCAAAGGCATGATCAATGTATTGGATGCTGTTAAATTATCTACAGCACCGGAATTATACTCCACATTCCTATTATGGATGATATCTGAACTCTATGAAACAATGCCTGAAGTTGGTGACCCAGAAAAACCTAAATTCGTTTTCTTCTTCGATGAAGCACATCTATTGTTTGATGACATGTCTCCTGCTTTCCAGAAAAAAGTGGATCAGATAATTAGATTAATACGTTCCAAAGGTATTGGAATATACTTTATTACCCAAAGCCCTTCAGACATTCCAGACACAGTTCTTGCACAATTAGGTAACAGAGTGCAACATGCACTTCATGCTTACACTCCAAAAGAGCAAAAGGCTGTTAAGACTGCTGCTGAAACCTTCAGACCAAATCCGGAGTTTGATACAAAAGAAGTCATATCCAATTTGGGAACCGGTGAAGCATTGGTATCTGTTCTTGAAGAGAAAGGCGCACCTGGAATTGTACAGCAAGTGGACATATTGCCGCCTCAAAGTTATATTGGCCCTATTGAAGACAACTACCGGGCTGAATTGATGAGCATATCATCACTTAGAAGCAAATATAGAGATGCAGTGGATAGGGAATCAGCATATGAAATGCTACTCAATAAAATTGACAACAATCCAAATGTTCAAAGTGAAATTCCTGAGGATGCTCCAATTAGGGAAATTCCTAATCAAGCACAAGAAGCTCCTGCTCAGCAACAAGCTCCAGCACAACAAGCACCTCAACAAGAGGCACCTAAACAGAAAGGATTGCTTGAAGATGTAATTGGAATAGCTGTTGGAACTGCAGTGGACCAAATGGCAAAGCAAACCACTACAAAATCTGGAAGAAAAAGAAAAACAACAAGAAAGACAACTGTAGAGAAAGCAACCACCACTGTTGTAAACACTGCAGCAAGGGAAGTTACCAAAGGAATCATTAGAGGAATATTTGGAAATATGAAATAAATTATCAATTATTTCTCATTTTATTTTTTTTTATTTTTTAGCTACTTTTTTATTTTTTCTTTTAAAATAATTTTTTTCTCACTTTTTATTTACATTTATTTTCACTGTTTTTAAAAAAATATAAATATTTTTAACTTAATAATGTATTTATAAAATCTATTTTTAGAATTTCAAGAACTTAATGGTGACATAATGGCCAAATTAGATAAAGAAGAATTATACAAACAATTAGAAGAAATGGAAAATGATTTGAGACTTTATCCTATTGAAGAAGGACTGGAAGATGACATAATCGACTATATACATGGAAAGGAATTGAATGAAAATGAAAAATGGGATTTGGAAAACAGACTTGAAGATTTCTTCTATGGTGCTAAACTTAAATGCAGAAAGCCTACTTACTACTTTACAGATGGATTTGAGTTTTATGTCACTGAAATCTATATAGACTTTAGAATCTTGGAGCATATTAGAAAATCATTCCCTAAATTCAATCAGTTATCTGTTTCCTCTGAGATAGACCAAGGATTTTCAACTTTATCCGTTAAATTAACTTTATAAAAAAATCAATTAAAAGGGTAAAATGATAAACGAAGTTAAAACCAATCTGAAAGATGCCATAAGATATCCTTTTTTAGATTTGAGAATAATCCTTATAATTGGAACTGTTTTATTTACCATTTCCATTTTGAATAAGCTTAGCTTAAGCAACTGGGAATCAATAATAATCATCCTCATTTCACATATTTTAATATTTCTAGAAATGGGTTATGGAACAAAAATAGTTTATAATGGACTTTTAGGAGAAGACAGACTTCCTAAATTTAATAAAATCTTTAAATTGATATGGGAAGGGTTGAAAAAGTACTGCATATACATCATATATGCAAGCATCATGTCATTTTTATTTAAATATGCAAAAGCTTATTTCCTTGCAGATAAGATTCCTTTAGCGATAATCTGTTCCATTCTATTCATTTTTATTTATGTGCTTTTAATAGGATCTCTCCTTAATAGATACGAGAATAAAGGAAGTTTTATCAAAGCTTTTTATTACAATGAAATCTATGACTTATTAAAGGATATCGGGGCAAAAGATGTATTGACAATCTTAATCTGCGCTATGATAGCACAAAGCTTTGCAATCAGCTGTTTTGTTGATATCAATCCTAATACCTTAAGTCTTATTGAAATAGCTTATTCAGTTTTGACTTTCTTTTTAGCACCTATTACCTTAATATCAACTAAAAGATTGATTTCACTAAATCTTCGTAGAGTATACACTGAAAAGGAAATAAAATTAAAATAAAAAAAGAGAATTGAAAAAAATAAGAAAAATAAAAAAAGAATAATTAGATTATTCTATAAATGAAGCTAATTCATCACTAAATTCATCATGCTTCACTTGTTTTGTCACAAGCTCCAAAGTTTTTAAAGGAGCTTTTCCAACATATTTCTCAAGCTGTTCAAGTGTGCTCTCAAAACCGCTTCCACCTGCAGTTACAAAGAATTTTACATTATCAAACTTGCCTTCATTTTGCTTGATGTAGGAAATCATAGGGCTTGCAGCTTTTCCTGCCCATACAGGAGTTCCTAAATAAACCAAGGCATAATCGCAAGGATCGAAACTTAAAGGTTCCAAATCTATAATCTTTTCTGAGATTGCATGTCTTCCACCACGTGCAAAGCCTATTTTACCTTCATATTTCACTTTTGGAACTATCTCTTCAATATCTGCACCGGTCTCATTTGCAATAGCTTCAGCTAACTTTTTTGTAACATTTGTTCTTGAATAGTAAGCAACTAAAATACTCATGATATCACCATAATTCGTTTTTTAATTATTTTTCAATTAAATATTTAAAATCATGTTTTAAAAGTTTTTCTTAAGTTTTTCTAAAATTTTTTCTAAAATTAATTCTTAAAATTTTATCATTGCTTGATTTGGTTAAAATAAATCATTATTTTTATCTGCCAAAAACTTTTGATATTTTGACAAAAGAATTTCAAAATTGCCAAAGGTGATGATAAGTGCACCAATTAAAAATGCATATAAGTTATCAATAAATAGCAAGATAAGCAAAGCGCCTATTAAAGTGACGGCACCCATTAAAATAATATCCTTTCCGGTTAATTCGATTCCTTTATGATAATACTCCTTATTTGCCATGATTGAGATGTAGAATACAATCAATGAAATGATTAATAGACCTCCGGCAATCCAAGGATTTATCTCACCATTGTGGACAAGTTCAAAGGCAACTGTTACAAGATTGATGCTGATTACAATGAAATAATGGCTGAACATCAACCTTAAGCTTCTCTCTTCCCTATGATGATTCATCAAATCATGTATTTGAACAACATATGATCCGAACATTGTGATAATGATGAAGAAGACCAATATTGGAACCAAGTCAAAGCTGCCTATGTCAAAAAAGTGGGTCATTCCAACAATGGCTTCACCAAAGGTAATGATTGTCAATAACTCAAAACGTTCCACAAGGTGTGGAAAGCTAATGATGCTCCTATCAAAACTTCCCCTTAAGAAAAATGGCAAGAATGCACCAGTAAGAACTGCCGCCACATCTATCCAAATTACATATCCAGTAAATCCAAACAGAATTGCTAAAAGAGCAATCACATAAATGCAGCAAACGATTATAAGTATTGAAATGGAATTGCCTGCTGCCCCTTTCATTGATTTTTCCTTATTTGCATGAACTGAATATAAGGCAACAACTGTAAGCAACATTATAAGCATTGAAATATTGAAGGGCAAAACCATAAAAGCCCAATCTGTACTGATAGTGTTAGCCATATAAATTACTGCAATCATATTAATGCAGGCAATAAGATACTCATATCCTTTCCATCTGCCATAACGATTCACATAATTTGTGAAGTATAGCCAAGCCTGCAAAATAACGAATGAAGTAATTATGTATACAAATAGACTATTTAAAGGAATTCCACCGTTAACAGGTTCTGATATGAGTGAAGTTAACTTTGAAATTGCATATACAAAAATTAAATCATAAAAGAGCTCAATCAATTCCACTTTTTTCTCTTTAACTGCCATCTTATCCCCATAATCCTTAAAATTTATAAATTTTTAAAAAGATTTTATTTTTTCAATGATTTATATTAAAATAATGTCAAATATTAAAATAGTGATTAATATTTAAGATAATGATTAATATTTATTTGAAAATATATAATAATATTTATTTTCAAAGATAATAAAAATAAATCATGGGGAAGGACTATGAAATACACTAAATTAGGGAATACTGACTTGAATATAAGCCGTATCTGTATGGGCTGCATGGGATTTGGAGATCCAAATAATGGAATGCACACCTGGACTTTAAATGAAGAGGAATCAAGGGAAATAATCAAATATGGGCTTGACAATGGAATAAACTTCTTCGATACTGCTATTGGCTATCAAAATGGAACAAGCGAACAGTATCTTGGAAGGGCAATCCAAGACTATGCAAATAGAGAAGATGTTGTCATTGCCACTAAATTCTTGCCTAGAACTGAAGAGGAAATTAAGAATAATGTCTCTGCACAGGAACATATAAGCAAATCCATCAATAAAAGTTTAGAAAATCTTGGTGAAGCATACATTGACCTGTACATTTACCATATGTGGGACTATAACACTCCATTATATGATATTCTCGATGGATTAAACAATGTAGTTGAGGAAGGAAAGGCAAGATACATAGGAATTTCCAACTGTTTTGCATGGCAGTTGGCAAAGGCAAATGCCCTTGCTGAAAAAGAGGGATTTTCAAAGTTCGTATCTGTCCAAGGCCATTACAACCTGATTTTCCGTGAAGAGGAAAGGGAAATGATTCCTTATTGCAAAAGTGAAGGCATTGGACTGACTCCATACAGTTCACTTGCATCTGGAAGACTTTCCAAAAAACCAGATGAAAGCTCAAAAAGATTGAAAGAGGATTTCTATGCAAATAAAAAGTATGAATCAACTGAAGAGCAAGATGCTGTCATAATCAATAGGGTCATAGAACTGTCTGAAAACTATGGTGTTTCAATGAGTGAAATTTCACTTGCATGGCTACAGACAAAGGTTGATGCCCCGATTATGGGTCCAACAAAGCTCCATCATGTTGAAACAGGATTTAAATCCACTGAATTAAATCTATCTAGCGATGACATCAAATATCTTGAAGAGCCATATAAGGCACATGATTTGGTAGGTGTTATGGCAGACAATAAGGCAAAAGCCAATGATAGCGAAAAAGTTTGGGTTAGGAAATAGAATCCCTAAAATCAATTAATTAGAAAAGAATTAAAACTTTTAAAATAAAATATAAATATAAAACAATTTTTTATTAAGATTATTAAATAAATGAGGTTTAAAAATGTTATTTATTTATTATCCAAGATGCAGTACATGCCAAAAGGCTAAAAATGGTTAGATGAGAATGGATTCGAATATGATGAACAGCATATTGTTGAAGACAATCCAGATTATGATCAATTAAAGGCATTATATGAGAAAAGCGGACTACCTCTCAAAAGGTTCTTCAACACTAGTGGTAAAATTTACAGAGAGATGCAATTAAAAGACAAGTTACCGGAAATGAGTGAAGAAGAACAATTAACGATTTTAGCTAGTGAAGGCATGCTTGTAAAACGTCCAATTATAGAAACTGAATCTACATGTCTTACTGGATTTAGACAAAAAGAGTGGGAAGAGAAATTAAAATAAATAAACTTCCCCATTTTTACTTTTTTAAACATTAAAAATTAATAGATATTTTTATTTTAAGAAACTTTTTAAAAATAAAAAAAGAAGAAATAAAATTCTTCATTAGTATTTATCAGCATATAAGTATCCGGAAACTCCGTATGCGATTAATGCAATACCAAGGATTATAGTAATTAATTCTGGATGATTTGCTGCAAAGATAGCAATGAATAAAACAACTATACCTAATGCTAAACTAATTACGGAACCTGTTTTATTAATAGCTGCTCCTCCAAGCAATCCGATTACAGAAGCTATGATTAACATGAATGCCACCATATAGAACTGTAATCCCACTAAGAATGAAACTGCATTGGTTCCGAATATGAATGCCAAACCCAAAATAATCATCACTACACCAAATACTGCCGCAACAGTTGAAAAAGCAGGTGAAATCTCTTTTGAAATTATTCCAGTGTAAGCTAAAACTATACCGAATATTAATACACTAGCACCAATAAGTGTAGAAATTAAATTGGCGCTGAACATTGGGAAAATAATGAATATTAAACCAATGACAATTGCGATAATTGATAAAATTTTATTTGATTCCATTTTTTCACCTCATTTACATTTAATTTTAATTTCTCTTAATAAATGAATGATTTTTATTATAATTTTTTTATAATTTTTTTATTATAATTATTCTTTTGCTTCAATGACTGTTTTTCCGCCCATGAAAGGAACTAGAACTTCAGGAACTCTTACACTGCCATCCGCTTGCTGATAATTTTCTAAAATACAGCACATTGTTCTTTCAGTAGCAATTGCAGTACTGTTTAAGGTGTGCAATATTTGAGCATCTCCAGATCCTGCTCTACCAACTCTGGTTTTGGTTTTTCTTGCCTGATAATCACCACAATTGGTACAGGATACCAATTCCCTATAAGTCTGGGAACCTGGGAACCATGCTTCCAAGTCGTATTTGATAGCTGCATTGTCATTCAATGCAGAAGATACAATAGCTACGATTTGATATGGAAGACCTAATTTCTTATAGATGCTTTCAGTGACTTCCAATAATCTGTTATGCTCATTTTTAGACTCTTCAGGGCTTGAGAAAATGAATTGCTCAATCTTTTCAAATTGGTGAACTCTGAATATTCCTAAAGTGTCCTTTCCATGAGAGCCTGCCTCTTTTCTAAAGCAGGTGGAAAGTGCACAGTATCTTAGAGGCAAGTCTTCAGGATTGATGATTTCATCCCTGTGAAGTGCTGCCAAGGTTTGTTCAGCTGTAGCAATCAAGTATAAATCCTCATTTTCAACTTTGTATAAGGTTTCCTCAAACTCACCAAGCTCAGAGGTTTCAGCTGCAACTTCACTTTTTACAAAGAAAGGGGTTTGCATAGGAATATAACCCTCTGCCTCAAGCTCAGACAATGCAAATTGAATCAAAGCCAAGTTTAAGTGCAAAATATCTCTTTTCAAGTAGTAGAATCTTGCACCTGCAATGCTTGCTGCAGTTTCAAGGTCTGCACCATCAATCTTTTCAATCAAGTCAACATGATTTAAAGCTTCAAAATCAAATTCTGGCAAATCACCGACTTTTCTTACAATTACATTATCATCTTCAGTATCGGAAATAGGAACATCCTCATCAATGACATTTCCAACTTTGTATCTGTAATCATCCCTAAGCTCCAGATATTCTGCATTCTTAGCGCTTAAATCCTTAATTTCTTGAGCCACTTCCTTGGATTTTGCAATGACCTCATCAATATTGCCATCTTTCTTAGCCTGTTTGAATGATTTGGATAATTTGTTTTTTTCTGCTCTTAAAGTGTTTAATCTTCTTTCACCTTCTCTCCATAAGGTGTCATATTCAATAACCTTTTCTGCATTTTCTGTGCTTCTAAATCTTTTCTTCTCAGAGTCCATAATCAATTCCGGATTTTCTCTGAATAATTTAATGTCTAACAATTTTTATTCTCCTTCTAAATGAATAAATAAATTAATAATTATAATCTATAATTTCTTAATGATTTTTAATAGATTGAAAGATTCTATAAAATTTTTTAAATAAAATTTTTATTATAAACTAATATATTTTTCTTATTTAATAATTATTTTGATTAAATGAGGGTAATTTTTAATTTTTAAAGTTAAAACACATAAAAAACATGTGAAAATCAGTTATCTTTTTGAAGACTGTCTTATCTTTTCATGGTAAAAATAATTTATTATAATCGGATTTTCATTCGGACTTTTAATGAAAGGCTCTTCATCGATTATATACATAAAATCATTTTCCTTAGAGTAATCCTTAATCTTTTCATCCATGTCTTTCCAATAAGACATGTCTTTATAAGTGTAGATTTCATGGTAAAGAGGCATTAATTCAGGATACTTCAAATCAATATAATCCAAAATAACCTTTTTATATCCTCCTCTTAAATTAAGATTTTCAAGCCAAATGTAATCACAGAAATTACTGATTTCCTCTATTATTTCAATTGGATCGGTTATTTCTGGAAAGATTGGGGAAATGAAACAGGTTGTCCTTATTCCTTCCTTGTGAAACTTTTTCATAGCTTTAATTCTGCTTTTAATTGGTGGAGCATCATCCATATCGTTTTTAAAATCTTCATCAAGAGTGTTGATAGACCATGAAACTAGGGGATCATTGAATTTTTTAATTAAATCCAAGTCTCTGGAAACCAAGTCAGACTTTGTTGTGATGATTAGATTCATTCCACTTCCCTCCAATTCCTCCAAGAGTTCTCTGGTTCTGCAGAATTCAGTCTCATACTGATTATAGCCATCAGTTACAGAACCGATTATTACAGTTTCACCCTCATATTTTAAAGGATTTTTAATTGGATTCCAGTACTTCACATCAAGAAAAGTCCCCCATTTTTCCTTATGGCCAGTGAACCTTTTCATAAAATCAGCATAACAATATTTACAGGCATGTGGACAGCCAATATATGGATTTGCAGTATATCCTGCAATAGGAAGATTAGATTTGGACAGTATTGATTTAACTTCTTTTTCCTGAATAATCATTTTATCATCTAATTTTTCTCGAATAATCATTTTATAATCAAAAGATAATGTTTAAATTTTCTCAATCAAAGCAGCATATCTTGATTCCGCTTTTAAAATTGGATCTTTGGAAATGTTATTATGGCTTAATATCTTAATGAATTTTTCCTCTTTAGCATACAAGTCCTCTCTTTTGAAGACCTCTTCTTCCAAATAATCAGGATAAACCAAATAGTCATAATCCAAGTCATGATTTCCTTCATCATTTCCATCTTTAGCATATTTGAAGTCAATAACACTTGCACCAATGTCTGAAACTATGTCCTTTAAGAACTCAGAATAGACTTTTACCTTTTTATCCTTATTAGAATCTCTTATTTTATTGAATTCTTCTTCATCCAAAACAGCATATTGAAGGCCATTTTCTTTATAATCATTGAAAATCGCATCAATTTCTTCATTTTCAATAGCTTTTTCAATCAAATTCTTTTCAAAAAGACAATCAGAGACTACTTTAATGCTTTCCTTAATCTGAGCGAATGTATTTAATTTAATTGCTAATGAATCCATATTGACTTTGCTTTCAGAAAGCAAAATTGCAAAATCCCCTTCCTCTTCATCAGGAAATCTATTTACTTTAAAATCAGTAAGTCCTGCCCATTCAACTATTTGCTTGCACATTGGTGTTGTAACAACTATCATGTTATTCCTCAACAATATTTCTTAAAGAAAATTATTACAAAAAATGTTATGCTTATTAAGTATTATATATTACAAAATATAAAAATTATATTAATTAATCCAATTAAGATTCAGTACGAATTCAATTAAATTTAATTTTAGAGGCTAAAAATTGAAAGTAAGTTTAAGTTTTGAAAAAGGTTCTTCAAAAGATCTCTCCATTATGGTTGATGCACTTAGAGCAAGCAGTACAATCATATTTGCTTTAGAAAAATTCAAGGAAATTTATCCTGTATACACTCCAGAAGAAGCAATTGAAATAGCTAAAGAGAAAGATGCAGCACTAGCAGGGGAGAGAACCGGCAGAACCATTGAAGAATTTGAACTTGGAAATTCGCCTAGAGAAATGAAAGAGTATGATGGCAAAAAGGATTCCTTGGTTCTTACAACCACAAATGGAGTTAGAGTCTTGGAAAATATGGAATCGGATATTGTTTTGATTGGATCCTTTGTCAATGCCAAAGCCTGTGCAAAGGCAGCGTGCGAACTTGCAAAAGAACACATTGAAATTGTCATGGGAGGATTCAATAGAACCTTTGCAATAGAGGATTTTTTAGCTGCAGGTGAAATCATATACTGGATTCAGGAAGAGCTTGAAAATCAGAAGAAATTGGATATTGATGATATTGATTACTATAAGGAAGAAACTGGAATAACTGAACATGCAAATTCAGCAATTTTAGCAAGCAGAGACAAGGAAAAAGTTGAAAAAGTATCTATCAAATCCAAATCAGGACGCCGCCTTGCATATTTAGGATATGAAGATGATGTTTTATTGTGTGTCAAAAGCAATATAACTGAAAATGTTGGAATCTATAAAGATGGGAAGATCACATTATACAAGTCAAACTAAAAATATTAATTCAACAACTAATCCAACATTCAAAAGATTTATAAGTATAATTGATATAATTAATATAGTAATTAAATTTCATTAATAGAAATATCATTAATATAACAGAATAAAAACTAGAAATTAACTTTAAAAAGAAGGACATCTAATGATTAGAGAATGTTTAAAGATTATAGGAACTGCACATGTGTCTCAAAATAGTGCTGATGAGGTAAGGGAAGCGATTTTGGAAGACCAGCCTGATGTAGTTGCTATTGAACTGGATAGGGGACGATACCAAAGATTGATGAATGAGAGAAACGGTATCGTCGAAGATGACTCAATTCATATTACTAAAATCATTAAGGAAAACAAGGTAGGGGTTTTCCTAGTCACAACCATTCTTTCCTATATGCAAAATAAGATTGGGGAAGATGTGGACATCAAGCCAGGTTCTGAAATGCTTGCTGCAATTGAAGCCTCTGAGGAAATCGGCTGCAGAATTGCATTGATTGACAGAGACATCAATATCACATTGCAAAGGGTATTGAACAGCATGAGCACATGGGAAAAGCTTAAATTCCTATATGGAATAATCGCTTCAGTATTCTCATCCGATGAAGAGGAATTGAATATTGAAGAGCTTAAAGAGCAAGCCAACATCGACCAAGCTATGGAATACTTTAAGGAAATCTCACCTGGAGCATATACTGCACTTGTCAAGGAAAGGGATGCATACCTTGCAAAAGGAATATTGGGCATTCCAGAAGATAAGGTGATAGCTGTTGTAGGTGCAGGGCATAGGGAAGGAATAATTGAATATCTGGATAATCCTGAAACCATTCCAAGCTATAGGGAACTTAATGATATGGATAAGAAAGGTGGAATTCCTTGGCTAAAGATCATCTTGGCCCTAATTCCTATTTCATTTGTAGTGATATTTTTTCTTGCTTGGATGAATGGAATCCATATAGAAGGAGATATTGTACAGTTTATTGTAATCAGCATGATAATGGGTTTTATAGGTTCAATCGTATCTGGATCTAAAATCCAATCTGCAATTATTGGAGGATTAGTTGCTCCACTTACCATTATTCACCCATTGCTTGCTGCCGGATGGTTTTCAGGACTTGCAGAAGCTAAATACAGACGTGTGAGAAGACAAGACATAAATAATTTAGGTAAAATAGAAAGCTTTAGAGATTTATGGAACAATAACATTGTCAGAATCTTGCTAGTAGTGGTTGGAACAAATCTTGGAGTGAGCATTGCTACTTTGATAATATTACCTTCACAAGTATTTATTCCATTATTCATGAAGATTTTTGGAGGCTAAACTATGTACGTAATATTTAGATGTGACTGCGGCAGAGTTCTATATGCTAAAAAAGGAGTTGCTACTAGAAAATGCCCATGCGGAAAAACAATTAAAGTGAAAAGCCGCAGAATCTTACAAAAAGTGGAAACTGCAGAAGATGCTGCATATGCTGTTCAAAAGATGCAGGAAGAAATCTATGGAGATTCCATGTTCAGCACTGCAGATGAATACAAGAACAACAAATTTCTTAATCAACTAGATAGAAAAATGAAGAAATTGTAATTTCAGAATAATTAAAATATTTTCACAAATATGTGAAATTAAAACAAAATCATTATAAAATTTTCTAATAATTCTGAAAAATAATAACAAAATCATTATAAAATTATAAAGAAATGATAATTTAATTGCTTAAAAAACATTAAATTTATAAATAGAATGAATATATATCAATAATGCTTATAAGAAATTCTTTATATATGCAATTACATAAAATTAAATATAAAGAACAAATTATTTTTAAATCAGAAATTTTAAATACAAATTTTTTAAGGACTTAATGGAAATGGACTCGATAATTATAGGAATTGAAATTTTAATAATAATAATTTTAATCGTACTTAATGGACTTTTCTCCCTTGCAGAAATTGCAGTGGTATCCTCAAGAAGGATTAGGATGCAAAAGAGAGCTGATGATGGAGATAAAAGGGCATTACTTGTTTTAGACTTTATGGATAATGTCAGTGACTTCTTATCTACCGTACAGATTGGTATCACATTCACTGCAATTATTACTGGGGCTCTTGGTGGAACTACCTTCTCTGAGCCTTTAGGCAATTTTTTAAGCCCTTATATACCTTACAGTTATCAGATAAGCTTCATATTTGTTATACTTGTAACTACCTACTTTACAATCCTCATTGGTGAAATCGTACCAAAAAGAATGGCATTGAATGACCCTGAAGGATATTCATTGAAAACCGCTAAATTCATGCAAATAAGTTCATTCATATGCAAGCCAGTTGTAAGGTTGCTTGACAGTTCAACCAATCTTGCTTTAAGAATTGTTGGCTCCAAACCTAAAGAGGATGTTGTTACAGAAGAGGAAGTCAAACTGCTTATCGAAGAAGGTATTGAAGACGGAACCATTGCTGAAGAGGAAGAAGACATCATCAAAAGGGTGTTCCGTTTAGATGACCAGAAAGTAGATATGATAATGACTCCAAGAAGCGAAATCATCTGGATTGATTTAGAAGACAGCCTAGAGGAAAACAAGGAAAGAATCATTAACAGTAAAAGATCCATTTTCCCTGTTGCTGACGGAGAACTGGATGACTTCATCGGTGTTGTTCAAGCAAAAGATTTATTGAGTGAAATCTTTGCAGGTAAAGACGTTGACATCAAAGCTACTGTCAAATCCCCATTGGTAGTTCCTGAAAGCATGCTTTCAATGGACTTGCTTCAAGAGTTTAAGGAAAACAGAGAATATGTTCATATGGTTCTTGTAGTGGATGAGTTCGGAAGTGTTGTAGGATTGATTACATTAAACGACCTTCTTGAAGGAATCGTAGGAGACATTCCAGGTATCGATGAAGAGGACGACCCTAAGGCAATTGAGCGAAAAGACAATTCCTGGTTAATTGACGGCAGATTCTCTATTGAAGACTTTAAAGACCTATTCGAAATTGAAAGGGAAATGCCTAATGAAGTGGAAGACGGATACACTACCATTGCGGGATTCATATTATCCCATGCAGGCAAAATCCCTGATACTGGTGAAATATTCCATGAAGGCAAATTCACTTTTGAAATAGTGGATATGGATGGAAATCATATTGATAAGATCTTAGTAACCATCAACGAAGAGGATGCAAACAAATTGGATCTAGAAAGCAAAGAAGATTAAAGATTAAGCATGGTGAAAAAGCAAATGATGGAATTTATTACTCAAAACCCAATGTTTCAAGACCCAATTATACAAGCAGTTTTTCTCATTATAGGATTTGTGCTTTTGATTAAAGGTGCAGACGTATTTGTAGATGGTGCAAGTAATGTTGCATATAACTTAAAAATACCTACCATAATTGTAGGTTTGACAATTGTAGCATTTGGTACAAGTGCTCCTGAAGCTGCAGTTTCAATTACTTCAGCATTTGCTGGAACCAATGCAATATCCTTAGGTAACGTTATAGGTAGTAACATATTCAATATATTGGCAGTTGTTGGTGTTTCTGCATTGCTTGGAACCTTGACTGTAGATAAAGTCTTAATTAAAAGAGATTTCCCATTTTTAGTTGTTTCAACAATCGGCTTGCTTTTAATAGCTATAATATTCGGAGAGCTAAGCAGACTTTGTGGAATAATCTTTTTAATTATCATTATCGCTTATGTTTACTGTCTTGTGCAGGAAGCAAGACAAGATAAGGAGGCTATGTCAGAAGAAATTGAAGTGAAGCTTTCTATACCAAAAGCATTCGTCTACATAATAATCGGTATTGCAGGCATCATTATCGGTTCTGACTTGGTAGTGAATGGTGCAAGTTACATTGCAGGTGTCTTTGGATTAAGCGATGTGCTTATTGGTCTTACCATTGTTGCAATAGGAACTTCATTGCCTGAACTTGTTACTTCTGTTACTGCTCTTAAAAAAGGAGATAATGGTATTGTAATTGGTAATGTACTTGGATCAAGCATCTTCAATATCTTATTTATCTTAGGTATAAGCAGTGCAATCATGCCATTACCTATAGCACCTGAAATGATTTCAGACATTGCTTTAATGACAGTAATTACAATAATTGGTGCAGCTTTCGCTTATACTAAAAACGAAGTTGATAAAAAAGAAGGGGCAATTTTAGTCGCACTGTTTATCCTTTATATGGCGTTTGTAATATTAAGAAATTAATATTTAATTTCTCATTTCTTTTTTTTGACAAAATTTTATTTGTTCGTTTATAATGAAATAAAACTCGTTTATGTAAAAATAGAAACATAAAAATCATTTTCAAAGATTTTCATTAATAATATCCTTAATCTCACAAGCTTTACAAATCTTGGCAGATGTTGGTTCACCGCATCTTTCGCATTCATTTAGGACTGTTCTAATATTGTCAACATCCAGAATCTCCTTGAAGGATTCCATAACATTCTGCTTGGTTCCCGGATGTTTGCTTTCTGTTTTATTTAAGAACTCTTTTATTTTAGCCCTAAGTGAAAGGCTTGAATAAGGACATTCATCCAAATGAATTTCGATTCCATTGAGAATAGCCCACATACCAACTTCCTTTTCAGGAGTATTCCATAATGGCTTTATTCTTGGAACCAGTTTTTCATGAATCTGATCTAATTCTGGGCCGAATTTGGAGAATTTTACTGTATCCCCTCTTGAAAAGCTCATTAAAAATGATTGGATTTCATCATCAAGATTATGACCTGTTGCTATCTTATCTGCTCCAATTTCATAAGCGGTTTTATTTAAGATATTACGCCTAAATACGCCACAAGGAATGCAAGCGCTTTTAAAATAAGAATAAATATCATCCAAAGCGAAACCTTCTTCCTCCTT
>JAFRCZ010000003.1 GCA_017404125.1 Methanobrevibacter sp. | reverse complement strand
TAACCTATTTAAAAGCAAACAGGCATTTTATTGTTTAGTTCATTAGCTCCTCTGTCCCATCCTGCTGAAATTTCCAATACATCAAACATTGTTTGATTATTAGCCCTCAATTCATCTTTGGCCTTTTCACTCATTACATCGAACTCTTCCCGATCCCCCATTCCTCCAGCATCTGCAACGTTAATTGCATCATAAAGGTTAACGGCATCCTCAACAGTTGTAGCATCCATCAAACGACCTACATTTTCCTGGATTTCATCAAAATTACTGCTGATTGCAGCTGCAGCTGCTATTGGAATGCACATCATCATAATGCCTAAATTAGTATTGGTTTCAATCCATTTATTGGTTTCATTAACAGCTTGAAAAATGTATTTGCCTAATTCTGCTTTAGATAAGTCATCTATTTCTTTCGCATGACTAGCCACTTCTTCCATAGTGTCTCCAATAACTACAGCACTTATTGCAAAGTCTTGAAATACCATGTCATCGTAATTGCGGGTTCTATGTACATTTCCAGGTTTTGGCCAACCACTTACTTCAAGAACAGATGCAATTTGAGCCAGTTTAGCAATTTGTTTTGCTTCCATAGGTATTTCCCCACATTATAAATGATCTAAAGCATAAGGAGCGAAATTAGTTATGATTAAATCAGCCCCTGCTCTTTTTATAGATAATAAAGCTTCCATTATTGCCTCTTCAGATAAATAGCCATTTTCAATAGCTGCCATAATCATGGAATATTCACCACTGACATTATAAGTCACTAAAGGCAAAGTGAATTCCTCTTTAATGGTTTTAATAATATCCAAATAAGGCAAAGCAGGCTTAACCATTAAGAAGTCAGCACCTTCAATAATATCAAGTTCTGCTTCTCTGATTGCTTCAAGAGCATTTGCAGGATCCATTTGATAGGATTTCCTGTTTCCAGCAGATGGCGCAGAACATGCCGCTTCCCTGAAAGGATAGTAAAATGAAGAAGCGAATTTAACTGAATAAGACATAATCATTGTATTGTAATAACCTTTTTCATCAAGAATTTCTCTTAAAGCTTGAATTCTCCCATCCATCATATCAGAAGGAGCTACAATATCTGCACCTGCTTCTGCATGAGAGAGTGCAACCTTTGCAAGATATTCCAAGGATTCATCATTCAAGATTTCAAAGCCAAAGTCTGTATCATCATTCTTTTGAATGAGACCACAATGACCATGAGAAGTGTATTGGCACAAACAGACATCTGTAATGATAACCAAATCAGTTTCCTCTTTAAGCTTGCGGACAGTTCTTTGAACAATGCCAGTTGAAGCAAAAGCAGGAGATCCGATTGCATCTTTTTTATCTGGACTTGGAATACCAAATACAATTATGGATTTTAATCCTTTAGATTCCAATTCCTTTGCATATTCCACACAGTCATTTAAGGAATATCTGTATTCACCAGGCATTGTGGAAATAGCTTCCTTTTCACCATCTTTTAGATCTTCTTTAACAAAGATTGGATAAATTAAATCTTCTTTATTCAATTTGGTTTCACGTACAATATCTCTGATTTTAGAGTTTTTCCTATATCTTCTCATTCTTGTTATTGGAAAATTCATGATTTCACTTCTTAATGGTTATATCTTAAAAATTTGATAAATTTTATTTTGACAGAATAATTTTGAAGTATTATTCATATATTAATATATTAAATTACTAATATAAATTTTAATATAAATTTAATGTGAATTTTAATAAAATTTTTTGTAAACTATGATAAAATTTTTTGTGAATTTTTCTAAAAAAACTTAAACTATATTAATAGAAATAAAAATAATAAATATAAGGAAAAATTAAAAATAGAGAAATCATAAAACTGAGGAATAATATGGCAAATACTATTGGAAAAATCTTTTCAGTTACAAGTTTTGGTTCCAGTCATGGAAAAGCACTTGGAGCAGTTGTAGACGGATGTCCTGCTAATTAGGAACTTAGCGAAGATGATATTCAAATTGAATTAAACAAAAGACGACCTGGAACAAGTGCATTAACCACATCCAGACAGGAAGGAGATAAAATTGAAATATTGTCTGGAATATTTGAAGGAAAAACAGATGGAACACCAATAGCTGGAATCGTTTATAATACCAATCAAAAATCTAAGGATTATTCAAACATCAAAAACACTCCAAGACCAGGACATGGAGATCTCTGCTGGATGGAAAAATATGGAATTTACGACTACAATGGAGGGGGTCGTGGAAGCGGCAGAACCACTATTAGCCATGTGATTGGAGGAGCTATTGCAAAGAAACTATTAAAGACTCAAGGCATAGAAATAATCTCTCATGTAGTTCAAATCGGAGACATTGAAGCGAAATATATCGATTATGAAAATCTTAAAGGCAACATTGATAAGAATAATGTCAAATGTGGAGACCTTGAAGCTGCAAAGTTAATGGAAGAATTGATTCTCTCTAAAAAAGAAGAAGGGGATTCAATTGGAGGAATAGTTGAAACAATTGCAATTGGAGTTCCTGCAGGACTTGGAGAACCTGTTTTCGGAAAGCTTGATGGTGATTTGGCACAAATACTAATGAGCATCAATGCAGTAAAAGGAGTTGAAATCGGTTTAGGTTTCGAAAGTGCAAAATCAACTGCATCAGAGATTAATGATGAATTCCACTACGATGAAAACAATGATATAAAGACCAGAACCAATAATTCTGGAGGAATCTTAGGAGGAATGAGCAATGGCATGCCTATTGTTTCAAGAATAGCCGTAAAGCCTACACCTTCCATATCTAAAGTCCAAAATACTGTTGATTTGAAAAAAGGAGAGAATACCACAATCGAAATTAGTGGAAGGCATGATCCATGCATCTGTCCAAGGGTTACTGCAGTAGCAGAATCTGTTACAGCTATTGTCTTAGCAGACCATATGATTCGTGGAGGATTCATACATCCCACTAACTTAAATAAATCTCTTTAAGAATAGAAAATAGAAAGTTAAAGAACGTAGATTTGACTATTAAAAGTTAAAAATTAAAAATTATTTTAAAAAATAGATTAAAAAATAGAAATTTAAAAAATTTTTTATTAAAAAATAATTAAATAAGAAAATTAATTAAATTTAGGATAATTAGTCTTCTTATTATTTCTTTTTTTATTTGGTTTTGATTCAAAATTAAGAGAATAGACCTCTTCTTGTTTTATGCGATTTGCAAACCTATCTTTAAGGCGAATCATTTTAGACCTTTCAGGATATTTCTCATTAATGTCCACTTTCATACCATCAAAAGCAGCTAATGTTCTTACACCTGTCTTTTTAGAAACTCTTATTGCCTCTTCAACTGGATTTGCGGCAATCATCTTAAAGCCAAAGTGGGTCATAATTGCTAAGCTTGGTTGGACCTTCTCAACAATTTCAATGAAATTATCTGTACACATATGTCCCCTGATAGACCTTGCACCAGGCCTTAAAACACTTCCAATTAAAATGTCTGCATTTTTATGATATT